>JAISUA010000100.1 GCA_031272305.1 Clostridioides sp. | reverse complement strand
AATTGCTAACAAAAGACTAGATTTTCAACACAAACTATCTAAAAAAATAGTAAAAGAATATGACTTAATAAGTACAGAAAGTTTAAAAGTTAAGAATATGATTAAGAACCACAACTTATCAAAATCAATAAGTGATGTAGCTTGGTCAGAGTTTGCAAGACAACTGGAATATAAGTCTAGATGGAACGATAAAATATTCGTTCAAATAGACATGTTCTTTGCAAGCAGTCAAATCTGCAATGTATGTGGCTACAAAAATGAGGGATTAAAAGACTTGTCAATTAGAGAGTGGACTTGCAAATGTGGAGTCGCACATGATAGAGATAAAAATGCAAGTATAAACATTCTTAATGAAGGACTTAGAATTCTTAATCAAGCTTAGTGAATGGCTTAAAATTCTTAATGAACGACTTAGGATATTGAGTAATTAATATATGTTAAATTATAGTACGGTAGGAACTATCGGAATTTACGCTTATGGAGATTGTGTAAGACGTACGAGTAAGTACGCAGTAATCGGTGAAATAAGAACCCTGCGACTTTAGTCGTGGGAGGTTCAGGAGGTGCAAGCTGGAATAGGACGAACAGGAAAATTATTTGGATTTGAACATTTGAATGTTAAAGGTGACATTATAACACTAGCCAAAGGTCTTGCAGGTGGTGTTCCTATAGGAGCAGTGCTAGCTAATGAGAAATGCAATAATGTATTCAAACCAGGAGATCAAGGTTCAACGTTTGGAGGAAACTTACTTGCAATGACAGCAGGACTTGTTGTTTTAGATGAAATAGAAAAAGAAGGCTTCTACGAAGATGTCTTGGAAAAAGGAGAATATATAAAAGACTTCATAGAAAAACTACAAAGTCCTCTTGTAAAAAGTACAAAAGGAAAAGGATTAATAATAGGTATAGATGTAGATTGCGATGCTGATAAGATTCAACAAAAGGCTCAAGAAAAAGGACTACTTATACTTACTGCAGGACACAATGATGTGATAAGATTCTTGCCACCACTTACAATAAGTTACGATGAAATAAATGAAGCACTTGAAATACTTAAAGAATGTTTATAAATAAATATGACAGGATATATTATATAAACGAATCTTGTAGAATTATTATATAAATGAATCTTAGATTATATATTCTTAGATTATAAAAATTAAAACTTCAAAGAACTGTTTTTAATTTAGAAATCAGAATCCTTATATAATAGAATGTTCTTAGATTAGAATTAGATTAAAAAAATATGACTTTGCTAGTATTTTTGATATATATATGTTATAATTCAAACAAAATAAATATACTTATTTTGTAAAATTAATTATGTTTATTTTATATAAAAATATAGGAGGGGATTTTAGTGAAAAAAAATTCTTCAAATGGAAAGATAGGAAAAAGAATATTCAAAATAGTACTAAAAATAGTATGTGTATTATTTTTAGCTATGATAGCTGTATTTTTGATATCAACTTTCAAAACAAACTACGATAAAGCTTTTCTGAATAAATTACAAGGCAATATATTGTATATGAGAAGAGATAAAGATGAGATTTTGACTATCTACAAATCTAAGTTTAATACTCAAAATGAAGAAGTTTTAGTGACTAGAAAAGGGCAATATGCAGATGATACAAATAATAATATCGTAGATATGGTATACAGTGCAGATAAAAATAAAATTTTCTATATAGGTTTCCTTAAAGATGGATTCAAATTATTTGAATTTGACTTAAATGATGAAACAACTAAAATGTTACCCGATATGGAAAAGAAAAGTGTCTACGAACTGTATTTGCTTCCAAGTAAAAATACTTTAGTTTATTCTACAATTGGAGATGAAACAGATAACTACTATTCTTATGATTTAGATAAAAATACAACAACTTTAATTGATCCTTCTGGATCTGAATGGGATAAAGAGTATGATGACTTAAAAAAAATACTAACTTATGAAACTGATTCTATAACAAGTGAAAATGGAAAATATACTGTCACTTACGACAAAGGAAACTTATATCTAAAAGATAATACTACTAAAGAAAGTAAATTATTGAGAAAATTCTATGGAACATATGATTATAAATTTCTTCCAGGATATTGTCCTTCACAAATTATAGATAACAAATATCTAGTTTATGACAAACCAAAACATTTGACAGCAATAGGTCAGCTTTTAGAAGGAATATTATTTCAAAGAACTGCGTATACAACAGAAATAGTTGACTTGGAAACAGGCGAAACAAGTCAATATATAGATGGAGCATCTGACATATATCTATTGAAATAATAAGACTTATAGGAAGTTAAAATAAAATCAAGGTAATAAGTCTTGATATTCGAAGTGCGAAAACATCCGTTTTCTATCATATGCACTTCTCATAATAATTATTACTAAAAAATAAGAGGTGAATTTAAGTGGGAAAAAATAATTCATGTATGAAAAAGTCAAAACGGATATTTAAAACAGTACTAAAAACAATAGGTGTGTTATTTTTAGTTATGACAGCTTTATTTTTGATTTCAGTTTTTAAAACAAATTATAATAAAACTTTTCTAAACAAACTAGATGCTGAAATATTATATATGAAACCAGATAAAAATTGGGTTCGAAGTATATACAAAGCTAAGTTGGGTGGTCAAGATGAAGAACTTTTGGTTGCTTCAAAAGGAGAAAACGATACAAATGGCAATGTCATTGATATGGTCTATAATTCTGATAAAAACAAAATCTTCTATATGACAGAAAATGTTGATGGTTCTAAGATATTTGAATTTGACTTAAATAATAAAACAACTAAAGTATTGCCTGATATGGAGCATAAGGTTGTATCTGATATGTATCTATTTTTGAATAAAAATGTCTTAGTTTATTCTTCAAGTAAAAGGAGTACATTAATAGAACCAGTTGACAACGAAGAAGATAAAATAAAGGAATCAGAGAAAATAGATGAATCGGACGATACATTAAAATATTATTATTACGATTTTGATAAAAACAATATAACCGAAATTAAGCAATCTGAATTTGAAAAGTATAAGGATAATAATGAACTTATGTTAGAAACATCTGATGTTAACGCTCCTATGAAAAGTGAAGATGGAAAATATTCTGTGACAGATAACAGAGGAAATATATATTTACAAAATAATGTTACTAAAGAAAGAAAAATTATAAAGAAGTACTATGGAATATATGAGCCTAAGTTTTCTCCAGGATATATACCTTTACAAATTGTAGATAATAAGTATCTCGTTTATGATAGGTCAAAACATCTGACACCAATAGGACAAATTTTAGAAATATTGTTATTTCAAAGAGATCCATACGCAACAGAAATAGTTGACTTGGAAACAGGTGAAACAAGTCAATATATCAATCATGTATCGTATATATATCAATTGAAATAACAAAATATATAGTACAAATGAAATAAGAAAATATGTAGTAGAAAAAAAATAAAAAGTTGATGAAATTGTTTTTTACAGATTCACTTGATTATTTCACAGTATATGTGAATTTAAGCTTACATTGAATCTTTCAAACAATATTCATCAACTTTTTTGAATTTATGTTTTATAAAATTAAATCTTCTAATCGTGTAAAATGAAAGTAAGATTTAATAATTTTGTAAGAAAATATTAAGTTATTAATTTATTGACATATTTATAACTTCATGATATGGTTAAGATGTAATAAATTTTGGACAGCTTTTCAAATAATAGCTTAAAATCCTATAATAGAAAAACTGTTCACAAAAAAATAAAGTGATATGCTCTATTAGAGTGTATTCCAAATTACATGAGGGAAAAAATGAAAGTTGTTGAAGATTTAAAAATTGTTGGTGTACAACCAACAGCAGGTTGTGTATGTAGTAGTGGTAGAACTAAAACACGTGGATTATGGGAGCCTATTTGGAACTGCAATTGCCAATGTGGTGGCGGAACTGCAAATAATAATGCTAATTTTAAAAGGGCAAAGAATAAGTAATAGTTTCAGTTCTAGGTAAATGGGGGTTCAAAAAACATTGATTTATTACTATTAACAAGACTTTGCTAGTGAAAGTAGTAGTTTTAATTATTAGCAAAATACACTTAATATTTAATAATATTGTAATAAAATATTAAGTTATT
>JAISUA010000093.1 GCA_031272305.1 Clostridioides sp. | reverse complement strand
AACAAAAATATTTAAATCATTTAAATTTATTGCCAGATTCAAATTTAATAAAAGAAAAAGTTTGGGATAATCTTGGAATAATGAGAAGTACATCAAAAATTAAAACTCTAATAAATTGGTTGGAACAATTCGACTTTATGAAACCAATTGACGATGATATCTTGACTTCTGAAATTTTAGAAAGAAGAAACTTGTGTATTGTAGCATATACAATCGCTAAAGCTGCTTTAGAAAGAAAAGAAAGTTTAGGTTCTCATTTCATAGAGAAATAATGAAAGGAATTATATATGAATTTAATCTTAGCAAAAGAAAAAATTAAATCTTTTTTAATCGAAGATATTGGTACTGGAGATTTATCTTCTGATTTAGTATTCGAACAAACTGATCAAGGAAGTGGTTTCTTTGTAGCTAAATCAGATTGTATTGTAAGTGGTTCATTTGTTGCGAATATAGTCTACGAAATCCTAGGAGCAAACGCAAAATATACTTCAAAAATTTCTGATGGAAATTTCGCTAAAAAAGGCGACATCATAGGAGTGTCAGAAGGTTCTATTAGAACTTTGCTATCAGGCGAAAGGATAATCTTAAATCTTATGCAACGTATGAGTGCAATTGCTTCTCTTACAAATGATCTAAAAATTGCTCTAAACGATCCTTCTATCAAAATCTGTGACACAAGAAAAACTGTACCAGGACTTAGAATTTTCGATAAACATGCTGTACTTGACGGTGGTGGTTGCAATCATAGATTTGGACTTTATGACGGAGTTATGCTAAAAGATAATCATATCGCTTACGCTGGAGGAATTGAACCTGCTGTACAAAAAGTAAGAGAAAAATTGGGTCACACTGTCAAAATTGAAGTAGAAGTAGAAACTCAAGAACAAGTAATTGAAGCTGTGAGAGCAAACGCAGATATTATTATGTTCGACAATAGAACTCCTGATGAAGTAAGAGAATTTGTAAAACTTGTTCCTACTCATATTGTCACAGAAATTTCTGGTGGAATTACACTTGAAAACATACATTCTTATAAAGGAACAGGAGCAAACTACATCTCAACAGGAATGATGACTCACTCTGTCATTGCAAAAGATATTAGCTTCAATAAATCTAAAGGAATTAAATAAATAGTTATTGTTTCGAAGTTCTGAAAGCTTCGCTTTCAATTATAATGAACTTCTCATAATAGTTTTTATAAATTCAATGGCATTAAATAAAAAAATTTTAAGGAGAATAAAATGGAATTTAGCAGACAATTACCAGAATATTATTTAACAGCTTCTATAGAAGAATTGTCCGAAAAAATAAAAAACGCTAAGCAAGTCTTAGGTGATAAACTTATGATACTTTCTCATCACTACCAAAGAGATGAAGTTGTCCAATTTGCTGATGCTACAGGAGATTCTCTTCAACTTGCTCAAATAGCAGCAAAAAATAAAAAAGCTGAATGGATAGTTTTTTGTGGTGTTCATTTCATGGCAGAAACTGCTGACATGCTTACTGAGGACTACCAAAAAGTAATTTTACCAGACCTTGATGCAGGTTGTACAATGGCAGACATGGTAAATGACGAAGATTTGGAAATAGCTTGGAGCAAACTTACAGAAATATATGGAGATATGTTGCCTATAACATATATCAATTCAACTGCTTCTGTAAAAGCATTTGTCGGAAATCATGGAGGTGCCACTGTCACATCTTCAAACGCCAGACAAATCATAACATGGGCACTTAATCAAGGCAAAAAAGTATTCTTTATGCCTGATCAACATCTAGGAAGAAATGTTTCTTTCGACCTTGGAATACCTCTTGATGAAATGGCTCTTTGGGATTTTATCAACCAAAAACTTACTTCTGATGGAAATATAGAAGATTGCAAAATAATTCTTTGGGACGGATTTTGCTCAGTTCATCAACAATTCAACGTTGAACATATACAAGAAATGAGAAAAAGTTATCCACATATCAACATAATTGTACACTCTGAATGTTGTCATGAAGTTGTTGAACTTTCCGACGCTCATGGATCAACAAATAAAATTATTACAGAGGTAGAAAAATCAGAACCAAATTCTTATTTCGCAATAGGAACTGACATCAACTTAGTAAATAGAATCGCAGAAAAAAATATAGATAAACATATTTTTTCACTTAATCCAGATTCATGTCCTTGCTCAACAATGAACAGAATCAGTTTACAACATCTAGCTTGGTCTATAGATAATATTTTGAACGAAAAAATAGAAAATCAAATAACTGTAGATGAAAATACAACAAAATCTGCACTTAAAGCACTTGATAAAATGCTAGAACTTAGCTAAAAAATGTAACATTTGAATTTAAAAACTTAAAAAATAAAATTTAATATAGTAAGAAAAAACTAACATATACAAAAAGGCTGATTATGTCTTTAAAAAATAAATCAGCCTTCTTGCTATTTATTGGTTCTTTATTAATATAGAATAAAACTCTTTTTGTTCGTGTTTTTCAACAAATTTATACCCTTTATTAATTCCTTCACGGAACACGTTCAATATCTTTTAATCGTGTTAATAGAGCCTTATTTTTTAAATCTTTTTTGCAACTATAACCATTCTTCCGTTTTTTTGTGAATATTCACAAGTTGATAATGTTATTAATTTATCTCCATATTTCGCTGTTGATCCTGTATCATACAACGATTTTCTTTTACATTGGATTACAAAATCATTGAATTCATTTTCATTGTCAGCATTTACAAAGCTATAGTAACTGAAATCTTTTGTGCTATTATTATTTACAGATGTTTTAAAAACAGCAATAATCCTATAAGTGCCATTTTCATCCAATGTATTGAATCTAATGCTTTTATTTTTATCAAAAAAACTTTTCTTTTCAAATTTCATCAAATCAGAAAACATTGAGCCACTTCTCAAGTGGTGACCATAGATTATAATATTATCACTAGGAAGTGATAAATCACATTTTGAATCTACATATGGAACTCCATGAGAAGATATACTTTTGTAAAAACTATGGTTTAAATAATAATTTGAATTATCTTTTGACTGCATTACTGGATAATTTATTCTTGTATTATCAATTTTTATCCATCCAATTAAATCATTGTTTTTCTCATATAATGTCCTAATATTGTCACTGCTTATATCTTGTAACAAATTAAAATTATTCTTATTTTTTGAAGAACTCATAGTTATATTAATATCTCTAGTATTGATCTGATTTTTATTTTTATTATTTTCAACACTAGTATTCTCAAGTTTGTTTGTATTATTTAAATCTCTTTTAACAAACTTTATAAGTTCCTCAAATTCTTTATTTATTGCAAAATCATCTTTGTAATATAAATATATTTTCCAACTTGATATACAAAACATCAAAATAAATGTAAGTGTTGTAATTCTTGAAATAATTTTTTTCATATGTGTACACTCTCATAATAAGACTTGCAAGAACTCATATTAAAATCAATGTTGCAAGTCTTGATATTCGAAGCGTGAAAAACTTCTTTTTTCTTCATATACGCTTCTCATAATAAGACTTATAAAAACTCATATTAAAATCAATGTTGCAAGTCTTGATATTTAAATAAATTTATCTATTTAGTTTTAAAATCTTTTCATTTTTAAAATAAGTTTACCTATAATATTTTTAAGCAATAGTTTATAGCTAAGACCACCAATAGAGACAATTGCTAACGTCATAATCATGTAAATATTTTCATTTTCACCTGTCTTTGGTGAATATGTTGTTCCTCCTATTTTCGAATCGTCCTTTTTTGTTTGATCGGTCGTATCATCTTTTTTTTCATCTGTTGAACCAGATACTTTTGTTTTTTCATTGTACATACTTACAATCGCAGTTATATCCTTTTCAACTTGTACTACTTTATCTTCTGGAAGTATATAGTCTTTTGATACATCGTCTTCTACCTCTGAAATAGTATATGTTCCTAAAGTCAAACCTTCTATTTTTATTTCTCCATTCGAATCAGTTTTGAATATTTTACTATAGTTGTTTGGACCTGTAACTTTAAATGAAAAACCTTCTATTTTTCCATCACTTGAAGTTTTTATGATTCTTATTCCTCCAACTTTGTCTTTCTCTTTATTTAGTTTATTTGTAAAAAAATGCGTTTTTGAATTATTTTCCACAATATATGTCTTACCTTTTTCTAATATATTGACTTCATAACTTCCGTCATCTTTAGTATATCCTTCTGGAGCTTTTGTTTCTTTGACTACATATTTACCTAACGGTAGATCTTTTATTTCGTAGATTCCTTCCTTATTCTTATCTTCTAAAAGATTTCCTACTTTTTTGTTATCTTTATCATATACAGAAAATTCTGCCCCAGTAAGTTTCTTATCTGTACTATCTCCGTCAACTTTTGTGAGTTTTATATTTCCTTTTTCATCTTCGTTTTCATTATTGTTATTGTCTTCATCTCCCCAAATTCCTGCTGAGAATTTATATTTATATTCTTGATCTATAGAAAAATTTTCACCTCCTACTGTTACTTTCAACTTATTGCTAAGAGTCGGTTTCGATGTGTCTGTCATTATTGTTCTATATTTTAAAACAAGTCCAGAAATAGAAAAATCGTCATCTACTTGATCTTTTGTCACTCCTGAATATTTGCTCCAAGAATTTCCCCAACCTAAATGACTAGCATCTGCTTTCCCTGAAAATACTTCATCATCACTATGTTCACCTGAATCAATATGACTTGATATTTTTTCATACCAATCAAGATACTCTGTCTTTTGGCTTTCAGTCAAATTTTCTTGCAACTTATAATCTTTAGTAAATACTAAATCATCTTTGAATATTTCTCTAATAAATTCTTCATCTTTTTTATTTGCATCAACATTTATACCTGCTACTTTTACTTGTGTTGCAAGTACACTCTTCATTTGTGGAAAATAGAAAAACAAACTTGTTAATACTTTATTTCTCCATTGCACAGCATTTTTTACAGTTACACCTTCAACATTTTCTTCATTTTCATTGGCTTGATTATTAGAATTTGCTAAATTCTTGAAATCAGCCACATCATCTTTGTAATTTAACATTGTTTCATCTATCCATTCAAGACACCAAATTGTCTGCACAGAATTTTTATAGCGATTGTCACGATTTGAACCATCTACATTTGATCTCCAATGAGATTCTGGATTATGATTTGATGTTACGATATTTAGAAAATCATATAAATTTTTATAATTCTTATATATGACCTCTTCATCACTTTCTCCATAGATAATACAATTTTCCCATTTCCAGTTTTCTTCTTTAGTAGGATTTTTACTATTGTTTATTTTAGTTGTATATATATTTATATCTTCTTTAAGTTTAGCAAAATCTTCTTTAGCCTTCTCATAAGCAATTTTGTAATCATTTTCATCTTTATAATAATGAGAAACCTTTGTCTTGTCTTCATAAGTTTCGCTACATTCAACATTTCCTATAAATAAATTTGCTATAGAATCATTTGAATTTTGATCTTTGGAATTTGGATCATGATAATCTATATCAAACTTCTTGAATTGTTCCTCTGCCTTCTTTACCCACTCATCTTTTGCTTTCATAGGAAAACCAAAATCAGGCATATAGTTATCTTTTCCATTTATTTTATATGCTATATATTTTTGAGTATTGATAACTCCTTGATGTTGAGTGTCAGATTGATAAAAATTCGTATGTTTTGATATAAATTGAT
This sequence comes from Clostridioides sp., assembly GCA_031272305.1. GTDB lineage: Bacteria > Bacillota > Clostridia > Peptostreptococcales > Peptostreptococcaceae > Metaclostridioides. The sequence continues at coordinate 2,923 of JAISUA010000093.1, read as the reverse complement.
CTATAAATGTTGTTTGAACATCTCTAGGATCTTCATCTTTATTCATATTGCTATACAAGTTGATTCCTTCTATACTTTGACTTGTACCTTCTGCACTCTTCTGGGCATTTGAATCTACTTTTCCAAAACGACCTGTGTTTATCATCAACTTCTGAGTACCATCATTATTATCTATAATTCCGTAAGAAAGGGGTATCTTTTTGACCGCTTCTTCCACACTGCTATAATTTTCATTAAGCTCATCCAAACTTTTTACATCAGAAGTGTATATCCCATACAATTTATCATTTTTATCCTTGCAAATTTGTAAAAATTCACTCTGTGCTACATTTAAAGTACTTTCATTTGCACCTGTTGATTGGTCAAAATCTGAATATGAATATCTTCCATTTCCCCAAATATAAGTATTTGTACCAAAAATTTTTATAGGTATATCAAAATAGAAAAAATCATTTTCTATTTTTGTCTTATTCAAAGCGAATGACAATTCATTTCCCTTTTGGTATTTTCCGTTTGTCTTATTTACATTATTGTTTGAATAACTTCTAAACAAACTTCCAAACCAATCTTGATTTTTACCAGGTTCACTACCTGTATCTCCTGCATCAAAATTAGAAAAAACTTGATTATCGCTCAAAGTATCTTCGAACACCACATAATCCGATGCTTCTGCATTTGAATTTTTTTCATAATTATCTTCCAAAGCCATAAATGATGCCCCCCAAACAAAAGAAGGATATGTCTTTCCATCTCTATCTGGAAGTGCTTTAAAAATAGTATCATAGCTACCTACTTCACCATTATTAGAAACTTGGCTCCATATATATTTGTTTATGTCATTAGGTTCTTGGACTTCTGGTGGAGAAAATGGATCCCTAGGCCAATTTTCTTGACCTGTCCACTCTACGTGAGGAGGATTATCACCTTCATCTGGATTTTCTGGTGGTTCAGATGGATGAGGTGTAAATTCTTCTTGATTTTCAAAGCTAAATTCTGTATTATCTCCCTCTGATGATGTTTGTATTGTTATTTCTCCTTTGGCAAATCCACCTTTCATATTCTTTCCTTCAACATTTTCATTAAAAGTAATTGTAAAGATAAGTTCATCGTAATCTTTCTCATTTGTAGCCTTAATTAAGTCAAAGACACCTTTTCCAACTTTTATCATATGGGCTTGATTCGAACAATTTTCCTCACCTTTTGAACACATTTCTAGTTCAAGTTCATATCCTTGTGGATAATTCTTTATAGATGCTGGTTTTTTTATTCTCAAAATAGGAATAGTAATTGTTTCACCTGTTTTAAAATTTTCTGCCTCTGCTTTCTTCACCCAAGTAAGATTAAAAAATAAAATTTCCCCATCAATTAGGGTAACGTTATCCTGATTATCACTATTTGAGGCATTTTTATCGTAAATTATAACTCCATTTTCATCTGTTTTTTGGACTTTAAATTCAGTCAAATTTATAGCATCACTTCTATCATTTCTTTTCAATGCACTTTTGCTATCTGCAAAAATATTCGTAATGTTTGATGAAAATATAACTAATATAAATGAAAAAACTATCGATAACGTTTTTCTGAATATTGCTGAATTTCTTATTGATACTAATCTTTTTTGCAACACTTTTAAAGTTGTCTTTTTCCTCGCTAAAATTTTTTTTAATATCTCTTGTGTTTTTCTTAATACTGTTGAAATATTTCTTAGAACTAATGAATTTTTTAACTTTGTTACTGATGTTTTTATCAACATATTTGAAATTTTCTTTGGTATTGTATAAAGTTTCCTAAATAATGTTGATTTTTGGCTTATATGTATCTTACTCATAGATACTTCCCCCTTAAAATATAATTTGAAAATTGATAACTGTATAATTATTTCAAAATTTACATATCTATCAACTTATCAGAACGATTTAAATTATACAGTTTTATTTGATAAAAATCAATATATTTTGTATAATTTAACTGTTTTTATGTTGTTTGTATATTATTTATAATATAAATATAAACATTAAATTATATAATATATCTAAAATAAATCAGTCTTGCATTATGTAATCTTTTTCAAAAAAAAGGAGATCCTCCTCACAGGCCCCTCCCATATGGAGGAACACCGTCCACAGGCACTCTCAAACGAAAATGCTCATTAAAAACGACCCCCAAATTTTTTTAATTTTTTAATCATTTATAAATTTTATTTTTTATCTTAATACATTATATGATTTTACATCTTATTTTGTTACTAATTTTTATATATTAGTCTATTTTTACTTTTCCTGCAGCTGAATCTCTTACTCCTATTCTTACTAATCTTGATTTTGTACCATATGTTATAAATGTTTTATCTTCATTTGGTCTTGCCACTGCTAGATCTATTAAAATATTATATCTTCTGTTGTAGGATCTAGTGAATATATTCACTGGGAATAATCTTATTATTTGATTTGGTTCTGTCAACTCCCACTCACTTCTAACATATTGACCTTGCACTCCTTTTGCAATACTACCTGTATACCATGGTGTACCACTATTCCAATATGCGTTATTATTCAAGTGTTTTGGTAGATTACCTCCCGGATCACCAGTTGGGTTCTCTGGATGTACCATTCGTTTTTTTCTTCCCTTACCAGTCTTCTCTGATTTACCTGTTATACTGTATCTTCTTAAATACAGACGATCATCCTCCTTAGGTTGACCGTATATATGTGCTACAAGCCATCTTTCATTCGTACCCAGTTTTTTTTCAATAAGAATTGATACTGATGGTATATATGCATCTGTAGCTCCTGTACCTGGTGGGCCTGTTATTCCTGTTGCTCCTGTTATTCCTGTTACTCCTGTTACTCCTGTTACTCCTGTTATTCCTGTTGCTCCTGTTACTCCTGTTACTCCTGTTACTCCTGTTACTCCTGTTATTCCT
>JAISUA010000075.1 GCA_031272305.1 Clostridioides sp. | reverse complement strand
CTCTCATACAAACTTTAATTTTAAATATTTTCTATTGTTTTTGCTACTTAGACTCTATTTCTTCTAAATTTTCTATTTTGACTATCATTGTAAGTGCAAATGCTAAGAAAAATCCAACTCCTAATGCTATCAAAAATGGTACAAATGACTTCGACATAAAAACTGGTAATGTAGTAAGTGCAGGAAGTGCAAATGTTGTTGCTCTGCATCCAAAAAATCCTGCTATAGCACTTCCAACACCTCCAGCTATACAAGCACATATCATAGGTGTTTTTAAACGAATATTGACACTAAAAAGTGCAGGTTCTGTTATTCCAAGCAAAGTTGTAAAAGATGCAGAAAAAGCAATCGATTTAAATTCCTTTGTTTTTGCTTTCAATGCAACAGCAAGTGCCGCTCCTCCTTGTGCAAATATTGGTGCTCCAAATAAAGGCATCAGTGTATCAAACCCATAAACTGCATTGTTATTGAGTGCTATAGGGAAAAGACCCCAATGTAATCCGAATATAACCATAATTTGTTGTACTAAGCCAATCAAAAATCCTGCAATTAATGGACTCAAACTATATAACCATTCATACACTTTTGCCATCCATGAACCAACATACATACCTATAGGTCCAAATACAATAAGAGTTATAGGTACAACTATTAGAATACAAATCGGAGGTGTTAACATTCCGACAAAAGTTTCTGGTATTATTTTTTTACAAAGTTTTTCTAAATAGCTCATAAAATACACTGCTAACAAAATCGGTATTATTGATGCTGAATAGCTAACTGCTTTTATTGGTATATTAAAAAATGTTATTGCTTCTGAACCAGTCATCAAATTTGTTATATTCGGATATAACAGTGTCGCAGCTATCACTGCGGCCGTGAATGGCTCAGCTTTAAATTTTTTAGCTGCTGTAAATGCCAAAAAAACTGGAATAAAGTAAAAGAATGAATCACTCATTGCAGTAAGAATTTCATAAGTACTACTTCCTTGTGAAATTACATTTGAAACTTTTAAAAGTTCAAGTATTCCTTTCAGTATTCCTACTGAAACCATAAGATTGATTATAGGTAAAAACACTGATGACAATAAATCTATCACTTTATCAACTGCTGATTTAAAAAAAGATTTATTATTTTCGTTATTATCTTTACTCATTTTACTCCTCCATTAAATGAATGGTTATTTTTTTATAAAAGTTTATTTTATATCCAAATCAACTATTTTAGTGAAATTTTTATATCTTTCAACTGCATTTTTTTGATTTTCATCCAAATCTATAGCTGGATAAAAACACTTAGATGTATTTGCATAACCATTTAATTCTAATAAATATTTCATAGCAGGCATGAATGGAATAGATATTGAATAAAATTCCATCAATTTATCTATCATTCTTTTTTTATTGATAATACCTTTAGCATCTTTATCATTTAAATCTTTTGCAATTCCACTACATATTTTTGGAATAATATTTGATAATGCACCTATGCAACCATTACCTCCTGAAGTAGCAATTGATACAATATTATTATCATATCCAGTATATATTTTGAAATTTGGATATACTGATTTTATTTTCACAATAAGATTTTCTGTGTGAGTTGCTGTAGGTACTGTATCCTTCAAACCAACTATATTTTTATGTTTTTCAATTAATTTTTTCAAAACGTTTTCAGATATATCATATCCGACATTTTCTGGATAATTATAAATATAAATATCACCTTTGATTTCACTTGCTATCGAATCAAAATATTTATAAATTCCTTCTTGTGATGCTTGTATATAATAAGGTCCAACTATTATAACTGAATCTGCCCCCAATTTCAAAACTTCATTTGATACTTCAATTGTTTCTATTGCTGATAAACGCCCTGTTCCAACAATAATAGGTACTCTTTTATCAATATAATCTATTGCATCTTTAGCGATATCTATAATTGTCATTTTATCAAATGCGTAAAATTCTCCAGAGCTTCCTAAAAGGACTAGACCATTAATTCCAGCCTCTATCAATCTATCATAATTCTTGTGCATTGAATCAAAATCAACACTCATATCTTCTTTCAACATTGTTAACACAGGACAAAAATATTCAATATTACTCATGCTCAACCTCCATATTTCTTTTTTATTACATGTAATTACAATATCTTGCAATCGCTGTTTCTATATAACCAAGTGACTCTGCTTTTACTAATTTTCCATTACAAACATCTATTACATCACTCATCAATTTATCTCTCAATTCTTCTTCACTCTCTGGTCCATAAATCATACCTGTAGCATCAAAATCGATATTATCTTCCATCATTTCATAAGTCTTTTTATTTGCTGTTATCTTTAAGACAGGTGCTACTGCATTTCCTGTTGGTGTTCCAAGCCCTGTTGTAAATAAAACTATTTGACAACCACCTGCAATAAGACCTGCTACTGATGCTGCATCATTACCTGGAGTATCCATTATAACAAGACCTTCTTTAGTTTTTAATTCCTCAGCATATCCATATACTTCGTTTATTGTACTCTTTCCACCTTTGTGAATACATCCTAGAGATTTTTCTTCTAATGTTGTAAGTCCTCCTGCAATATTTCCAGGAGAAGGATTTCCACTTCTTATTTCTTCTCCTACACGTTCTAATGCTTTTTCATAATCGTGTACTATTCCATATATTTTCTTGCTTATTTCTTCATTTCTACCTCTTCTTGCTAATATATGCTCTGCTCCTAAAAATTCTGTAGTTTCGCATAATACAGATGTTGCACCTTGTTCAACTATATAATCACTTAAACTTCCTAGAAGTGGATTCGCTCCTAAACCTGATGACAAATCACTTCCTCCACAATTAGTTCCCAATATTAATTCTGATATTGGAAATGATTCTTTTTGTAATTTACTAGCTTCGATAACCATTTCTTTTGCATATCTTACGCCTTTTTCAACAGTTTTTATCGTTCCACCCTCTTGTTGAATAACAAGTTTTTTTATTGGTTTGTTTGTTTTTTGTTTTATAGCTTCTTCAACTAGATCATTTTGACAATTTTCGCATCCTAGTGAAACAATTACAGTTCCATATATGTTTGGATTAGCTGCATATCCTACTAAAATATCCATTGTAAGTTTCATATCTGGAGGAACTTGAGAACATCCATTTTGATTGTTAAAAGTAACTGCTCCTTCAACTTGACTTGCTATAATTCTTGTTGTATCTGATGCACAAATACTTGTTGGAAGTATTAGCACGTGATTTCTTATCCCTACTTTTCCATCTGGTCTTTTGTATCCGTAAAAATTCATCTTAACCCCTCCTTTAAAGTTCTTCCCTTACACTATTTACATTCTGAGTATGAACATGTTCACCCTTCTTTATATCCTTTGAAGCTTCACCCATATGTTCACCGTATTTGATTATTTTTTCACCTTTTTTAATATCTTCAATAGCTATTTTATGAAACATTTTTATGTCATCTAAAACTTCGAATTTATTTATTTCCCCATTTTTTTGCAAATATTCTACTTCTTCACCTTTTTTGATATCATAGATAGCTACAATTACATTGTCTTCTTTTTCTATCAATTTTGCATTTATCATTTATTTTCCCTCCAATTAACCGTTAAGTTTATTTCCTAAGCATCTTGCTTATTTAATGGATATTGTGGGCATCCATATTTTTTAGCCCACCAAGCTGTTATTATTGGTACTAAAATTGCTGTCACTACAACCGCTGCAGCTATTTGAGTTGTTGCAGAAGCAACATATGGTTCCCATTTTGGATCTACTAAAGCCACTGCTGCTGGAGTTGCTATTGAATTACCTGCTGCTGTAGCTACTGCCCATCCTGCATAACCTGGACGCTTACCTATAAATTTGTCACAAGCTACTATAAATGGACCTCCTATAAATACACATATTAATCCTAAAATAATTCCAGAAAATCCACCTTGGAATATAT
>JAISUA010000271.1 GCA_031272305.1 Clostridioides sp. | reverse complement strand
AAATAATGATACTGCTCCTCCATCTGATAATTGATTGTAAGAATTTGAGGCTTCATTCTCTACAAAATATGAGTTTTCTATACTAATATTAAAATTTGTAACTGCTGGATTTCCACTTTGATTAAAACTTATAGCTCCACCTTCTCCACCAAAAGATGTCCCTCTATTAGTCGTTTTATTTTTTTCAAAATAACAGTTACTTATTTTTATATTTCCATCGTATTTTGGTGCATATATTGCTCCTCCACCATACCCTTTGCCATTGCAACTATTGCCTTTGAAAGTTGAATTTAATATTTCAATGTCAGAATTACTAAATCCATCACCTCTACCACAAATATACAAGGCTCCTCCATCAATACTACTGTTTCTGTTTTCTATTTTAATATTATCTAGTACCACCTTAGCATTAGTTCTAATTTCTACTGCTGACTTTGTATCTTGAGTGAATTTTAAATTTTTTATTGTTATTTTTCCAAAATCTGTACCAGTGCCTTTATTAGAATTTACAATTTTAATCCTTCCAGCACCATATTCTTGATTTCCACCATCAATAGTAACTTCGATTGCTTTTGGTATCTTAAGTTCAACATCTCCACCTTGAAAACTTGAAGATAGTTTGATGATTTCTCCATCATCAGCATTTTCAACTTTAGTAGATAAATCAGAAATATCGTTTGCAATATTGTCTTCTGCAGAACTGTTGTTTGTAATATTGTCTTCTGCGAAAATATTTCTACTTCCTATTAATCCTGTAATCATAAAAATTATTGTTATTAGTGCAAAACCTTTTTTTAAATACTTTCTAACCATTATGTTACCCCCTAAATATATTAGTCTCTTTGACTAAACATAATTTTTTATTTGGAATTTAAATTATAATAGCATATTATAAGCAATACCAACTGTAAATATATACAATCATATTGTTTAATATGTGTTTATTATTGCGTATTATTACATTACGACGTTTTTTATTATACCATACTATCTCAGTTTTGAATAGATAATATATGTAATTTTATAATATTTAGGTATTCATAATAATTAAGTATAAAAAAATACTGACATTTTTTTGTAAATGTCAGTATTTTTTATTATATATAAGAATTACACTAATTCAATATAAGCCATTTCAGCTGCATCGCCTTTTCTTGGACCTTTTTTAATTATTCTAGTGTATCCACCGTTTCTCTCAGCATATTGTGGAGCTAAATCATTGAATATTTTACTCACAACATCTTCGTCAAGTACATAAGCTAATACTTGTCTTCTAGCATGAAGATCTCCTCTTTTTCCTAGAGTGATCATTTTTTCTGCCATTCTACGAGTTTCTTTTGCTCTAGTAACAGTAGTTTCTATTCTACCACTTCTTAGTAAACTAGTTACTAAGTTTCTTAACATTAGGTTTCTGTGAGCAGTTTCACGACCTAATTTACGGTACTTAGCCATACTATACCTCCTTTATACCGACACTCAAATATGATGTTTAAATTCGCATCATATTTGAATTCGTTATTCTATAGTTTTTTATTCCTCGTTTGGTTTTAATTTAAGACCTAATTCTTCAAGTTTTTGAACTACCTCTTCAAGAGATTTCTTACCAAGGTTTCTAACCTTCATCATATCATCTTCTGATTTGCATGCAAGTTCTTGAACTGTATTTATATTCGCTCTCTTCAAACAGTTGTAAGATCTTACTGATAAATCTAATTCTTCAATTGTCATTTCAAGAACTTTTTCTTTCGGGTCTTCATCTTTTTGAACCATTATTTCAATATCATTTACATGTTTAGTTAGATTTATAAATAAATTTAAATGCTCAACTAAAACTTTAGCTGCAAGAGAAACTCCTTCTTGAGGGTTTAGACTTCCATCTGTCCACACTTCAAGAGTTAATCTATCATAATCTGTTTTTTGTCCTACTCTTGTATTCTCTACATTGTAGCTAACTTTTTGTACAGGAGTATATATTGAATCTACAGGTAATACTCCTATTGGGAAAGAATCTTGTTTGTTTTCTTCAGCAGAAACATATCCTCTTCCTGTAGCTACATATATATCCATATTAAGTTTAGCGTTATCATCAAGTGTAGCTATAACTAAGTCTTTACTTATTATTTCTACATCTGAAGGACAAATAATATCTGCTCCTGTAACAATTCCAGGACCTACAGCTTCTATTCTTAAAATTCTATCTTCTGTTACACCTTCATCTATAACAGCAGAAAGCTCTTTCAAAGTTAATATCATTTCTGTAACATCTTCTTTTACTCCAGGAACAGTAGAGAATTCATGAAGAACTCCATCTATCTTTATAGCTTTGACAGCTACCCCAGGTAAAGACGATAATAATATTCTTCTTAAAGCGTTTCCTACGGTAATTCCGTATCCTCTTTCAAGAGGTTCTACAACGAATTTACCATATCTTTTATCTTCGTCAAGTTCGACTATGTCGACTCTCGGTTTTTCAATTTCTATCATGGACAAAACCCTCCCTAAAATTCAGTATTCCACTGAGGGCACACAAAATTTTAATAAAAAATATTTTTATTTTGCTACGTTTATTATTTAGAGTAAAGTTCTATGATTAAATGTTCAGATATGTCTAAATCAATATCTTCTCTATCAGGTATCCCTACTACTTTAGCTGACATATTTACTAAATCAGTTTCTAACCATTTTGGAGCCACTCTTGTATTGCCTTCAACTAGTGCTTTAAATTTTTCAGATGCTCTAGATTTTTCTTTAACAGCTATTACATCTCCTACTTTAACTGTAAGTGACGGAATATCTACTTTGTTTCCATTTAAAGTGAAATGAGCATGTGTTACAAGTTGTCTTGCTTCTTTTCTTGAAGCTGCAAGACCCATTCTATATACAGTATTGTCAAGTCTTCTTTCTAGTAAACTTAACATATTAACCCCTGTTTTACCTTGCATTTTTTCTGCACGTTCATATAGATTTCTAAATTGAGTTTCTAAAACTCCATATATTCTCTTAACTTTTTGTTTTTCTCTAAGTTGCAATCCGTAGTTTGATACTTTCTTTCTACCTTGACCATGTTGACCTGGTGCATAGTTTCTCTTTGCTAAAGCACATTTGTCTGTATAACATCTATCACCTTTTAGGAATAATTTCATTCCTTCTCTACGGCATTGTCTACATGATGCTCCTGTGTATCTTGCCATTTATATAAACACCTCCTAATTTTCTTAAAATTATACTCTTCTTCTTTTTGGTGGTCTACATCCATTGTGAGGAATAGGAGTAACATCTTTTATCATTGTCACTTCAAGACCAGTTGCTTGCAATGCTCTTATTGCAGCTTCTCTACCTGAACCAGGACCTTTTACGAATACTTCTACGCTTTTTAGACCATGTTCCATAGCAGCTTTTGCTGCTGTTTCTGCAGCCATTTGAGATGCAAATGGAGTAGATTTTCTAGAACCTTTGAATCCTAATTGTCCTGAACTAGCCCAAGATAAAGCATTACCATGAACATCAGTTAGAGTTATTATTGTATTGTTAAAAGTAGATTGGATATGTGCATGACCACGTTCTACATTTTTACGTTCTTTTCTTCTTACACGTGTTACTTTCTTTTTTGGTTTAGCCATTTTTTATGTTTCCCTCCTTTATTCTAATTATTTTTTCTTCTTACGAGATACTGTCTTTTTAGGACCTTTTCTTGTTCTTGCATTAGTTTTAGTTTTTTGTCCTCTTAGAGGAAGGCCTTTAGCATGTCTAATACCTCTGTAACATTTTATATCTCTAAGTCTTTTTATATTTAATGCGATTTCTCTTCTTAAATCACCTTCAACAAGGAAATCTTCATCTATTATTTTTCTTAAACTATTAACTTCTTCTTCAGATAAATCTTTGATTCTTGTGTCAGGATTTATACCTGCTTTAGCTAATATTTCGTTAGAAGTTGCTCTACCTATACCATATATATAAGTCAAGCCTATTTCCGCTCTTTTTTCTCTAGGTAAGTCTACCCCAGCAATTCTTGCCATATTGCACCTCCTGTACTAGTTTCGATATTGATCCAAAACTCTAACCTTGTTTTTGTTTGTGTTTTGGGTTTTCGCAAATAACCATTACTTTACCATTTCTTTTTATTAGTTTGCATTTTTCGCATATTGGTTTTACTGATGATCTTACTTTCATTATTTAATCCCTCCTTGACTAACTAGTAGTCTGCTACTTCTTACGCCAAGTAATTCTTCCTCTTGTAAGGTCATATGGTGACAGCTCAACATTAACCTTATCGCCTTCAAGAATTCTTATAAAGTTCATTCTAAGTTTTCCTGATAAATGGCATAATACTTCGTGGCCATTTTCTAATTTTACTTTGAACATGGCGTTAGGTAAATTCTCAACGACTGTACCTTCTAATTCTATTACATCTTTTTTGGCCATTTATAAAACCAGCCCTCCATTTCGAAATAAGTTAAACCCTAGTTCAACTTTCCAAGTTCAGCTCTCAAAAACGAATCCGTTATATCTTCTTTCGATAATATCCTTCTTTTAACTTCTTGATTTATGAAGTTGTATTTTTTTAGATGCTTAACTTTTTTCAGTTTAGGCTTAAGTAGTTTTCTTCTCTTGCCATCAGCTATATAAACATATTGCTCATCTACTATTTCTATTATGAAATAAAGATGTCCTTCATCTCTTCCTGCTGATGCTTTAACAACTTGGCCTACACTTAAATTTTCTGATAGCAAATACCATCACCCACTTACACTATAAACTTGTCAAAATCAAAGGCTCACCCTCTGTTATTGCTATCGTATGTTCATAGTGAGCAGATTTTTTTCCATCTATGGTTACTGTAGTCCAACCATCGCCAAGTACTTTTACTTTGTAAGTACCAGCATTGATCATTGGTTCTACTGCTATAACCATACCTTCTTTTAGTCTAGGTCCTTTTCCTGCTACTCCGTAGTTTGGAACAGGCGGATCTTCATGTAAATCAGAACCTACTCCATGTCCTACAAAATCTCTAACTACTGAAAATCCATTGTTTTCTGCATGAGATTGAACAGCATGTGATATATCGGATAGACGGAAACCCATTTTTGCAAATTCGATTCCTTTGTAGAAACACTCTTTTGTCACTTCTATAAGTTTTCTATCTTCATCAGATATTTGACCTACTCCATGAGTCTTAGCTGAATCTCCGTGATAACCTTTATAATAAGCACCTATATCAATACTTATAATATCTCCTTCTTTAAGTATGCGTTCTCCAGGAATACCATGTATAACAACATCATTGATAGAAGCACATATACTCCCTTTGAATCCACCATAGCCTAGAAATGAGGGATAAGCATTGTATTTTTTTATATTTTCTTCCGCTATTGCATCTAGTTCAGAAGTTGAAATCCCTGGACGAATAGCTTTTTTTAATATATCGTGAGTCTCAGCGACAATTTTTCCTGCTTCTCGCATAAGCTCAATCTCTTTTTTTGATTTTATTATAATCATTATTTAATCACTTCTCTTTTAAAATATTATTTTCAGATTATACAAAATCAATAAGTTTCCTCTCGGTAAATTTATAAAATTTTGTATCAACACAATAAATTTTTATAAGAATATCTTAATAGTTTTACAAACTACTTAGTTTTAATAGCCAATCAAGCTCAAACTTCTGTTTGAAAATGAATAACTATTTACCGAAGGAATTCTTAATATCATCGAATACTTTATCTATACTTTGATCTCCATTTATTGTAGCTACTATTCCTTGTTTTGAATAGTAATCTACTAATGGTTTTGTTTCATCTATATATACTTGTATTCTATTTGATACTGTTTCTTCATTATCATCTGCTCTTTGATATAATTCACCTTCGCAGACATCACATATACCTTCTGTCTTTGTAGGATTATATTCAATATGGAAAGTAGCTCCACAAGATTTACATATTCTTCTACCTACAGCTCTTGCAACTAAAAGTTCTTTTTCAACTTCTATATTTACTACTTTTGTAAGCTCAATTCCTTTTTCTGAAAGGAATTTATCAAGCATTTCTGCTTGGAATATGTTTCTCGGAAAACCATCTAACATGAATCCTTCTTTGCAGTCTTCTTGAGATATTCTATCTGCAACAAGTCCACAAGTAAGTTCATCTGGAACAAGAGCACCTTTATTCATATACTCTTGTGCTTGCTTTCCTAATTCTGTTCCTTCTTTGATGTTTTTTCTAAAAATATCTCCTGTTGATATATGAGGTATTTTATATTCATCAACTATTTTAGCCGCCTGAGTGCCTTTTCCAGCACCTGGAGGTCCAAGTAAAATTATTCTCATTGATTCATCTCCATTTAACACATACGACTTGCAAGAATCCTTTTTAAATAAATATGCTTTAGTAACTAAATACATTATTTATTTAAGAATCCTTGATAACTTCTCATTACTAAGTTTGATTCAAGTTGTCTCTTTAATTCAAGAGCAACACCAACAACTATTAGTAAAGATGTCCCTGCTAAGCTCATTTGTATTTTCATATAGTGAGTCATAAATGCAGGTATTAATGCTATTATTGCTAAGAATGTAGCTCCTGCAAGAGTTATTCTTGACAATATTCTATTTAAATACGCTATTGTAGGTTGACCTGGTCTTATTCCTGGAATAAAACCTCCATTGTTTTTCATATTCTTAGATATATCTTCAGTATTGAAAGACACAGCAGTATAGAAATATGAAAACGCAACTATTAGTACAACTTCCAATGATCTATATATCCAAAAACCTGGTTCTGTTGATACACTCAAATATTGTTGTACGAAATTTTGAACTTTTGTTCCCATAAACAAAGCTAATGTTTGAGGAAAAGCTAAAAATGAACTTGCGAATATTATTGGTATAACACCAGATTGATTAACTTTCATAGGTATGTGAGAACTTTGTCCACCATACATTTTTCTTCCAACTACTCTTTTGGCATATTGTACTGGAATCTTTCTTGTTGCTTCTTGTATATATGTTACTCCTACCATTGTGATAAGAACTACTGCAACTACTACTATAGCCATCCATGGAGCTATTTGCTTTGATGTCACTTGGTTTGTAATGGCTATTGCATCTGTAGGAATTCTTGAAACAATCCCTATGAATATAATTACTGAACTTCCGTTTCCAATACCTTTTTCTGTAATTTTGTCTCCTATCCACATTAAAAGCATAGATGCTGATACTAGCGTTACAATAACAGTAAGTATAAAGAACCAACTGCTATCAACAAGAGCACTTCTTATAACACCTAAAGTGATTCCTGTTGCTTGAAGTATTGCCAAACCTAAAGCAGTATACTTAGTATACTGACTCATTTTTTTCTTTCCTTCTTCTCCAGACTTTTGTAATTCAGCAAGAGATTCAAAACCTATTGTCAAAAGCTGAATTATTATCGAAGCAGTTATATATGGTCCTATTCCCAACGCAAACAATGTGAATTGACTAAATGCTCCACCTGTGAATAGATTATATAAAGAAAGTAACGAGTTTCCAGAAACTAATTGTTTAATTACGCTTGTATTAATACCTGGAACCGGAATGGTTGCTCCTAGTCTAAATACCAGAATCATCAACACAGTAAAAATAATCTTTTTTCTTAATTCTTTTATTTTAAAAGCCTGTTTAATACCTGAGAGCATTCAAATCACCCCATAACGTTACAAGTAACGGATTAGCAGGTTATTAAACTAACTCTGCTTTTCCGCCTGCTTTTTCTATTTTTTCTTGAGCTGAAGCTGTAAATTTAGCAGCCTTAACAGTTAATGCTTTTTCTAAATTACCTTCACCCAATATTTTTATACCATCTTTTTCAATCTTCTTAATAGTTTTTGTTGCTTTAAGAAGTTCTGCTGTAACTTCTGTTCCGTTTTCAAATTTATTCAATACTTCAACATTGATTTCATTGTATTGTTTTTTGAATATATTTGTGAAGCCTCTCTTAGGTAGTCTTCTTGCTAAAGGCATTTGTCCACCTTCGAATCCTACTCTAACTCCACCACCTGAACGAGAGTTTTGACCTTTTTGTCCACGTCCTGATGTTTTACCTTGACCTGTTGCAGTACCTCTACCTAATCTTTTTTTCTTTTGCACTGCACCTTTTGCAGGTTTTAACTCATGTAGTTTCAAAACTTACACCTCCTTGCAATTATAAATAATTATTCAGCTATTTCAGTTACTTCTACTAAGTGACTTACTTTTTTTATCATACCTCTTATTTGAGGAGTATCTTCTTTTATTACTACAGATTCTCTTTTTCTAAGTCCAAGAGCCTGAACGTTTTTTCTTTGGTTAGGGTTAGTTCCGATAACTCCCTTTGCCAATTTTATTTGAATTTTAGCCATTGTAAATTTCCTCCTTACCCTAGAAGCTCATCTACTGATTTTCCTCTAAGTCTTGCTATAGACTCAGCTGTTTTCAGAGATTTAAGTCCTTCTATTGTAGCGTTTACCATGTTTCTAGGATTGTTTGTTCCTAAAGACTTAGCTCTAACGTCTTTTAATCCAGCAAGTTCAAGTACGGCTCTTGCAGGTCCTCCTGCGATTACCCCTGTACCTTCAACTGCAGGCATTATTAATATTTTTCCAGCTCCAAAGTGTCCTACTACTTGGTGAGGAATTGTTGTTCCAACCATAGGTACTACTATAAGATTTTTCTTTGCATCTTCAACTGCTTTTTTTATTGCATCTGGTACTTCCATAGCTTTACCAGTTCCTATACCAACGTGACCATTTTCATCACCAACTACTACAAGAGCTGCAAATCTAAAGTTTCTACCACCTTTAACAACTTTTGTAACACGTCTAACTTCAACTACTGATTCTTGAAGTTCAAGTTGGCTTGCATCTATAAGTTTACGCATGTTTTCCCTCCTTTTTTAATTAGAATTTAAGACCAGCTTCTCTTGCACCTTCAGCTAATTCTTTTACTCTACCATGATAAATATATCCACCTCTGTCGAATACAACTTCAGTGATTCCGTTTTCTACTGCTCTTTTAGCAACTAATTCTCCAACTTTTTTAGCTGCATCTTTGTTTCCTGTATAGTTAACAGCTTCTTTAACATCTTTGTCTAAAGATGATGCAGAAACTAATGTAATTCTTTTTGTATCATCTATTATTTGAGCATAAATATTTTTTGAACTTCTGAAAACACAAAGTCTTGGTCTTTGTTCAGTTCCTGATACTTTTTTACGAACCCTCTTGTGTCTTTGAAGTCTGTTAAAATTTTTATCTATCTTTTTTATCACCAGGCTCACTCCTCTCTCAACGCTTAAAGTTGGTATTATTTTTTACCTGTTTTACCTTCTTTACGTCTTATTACTTCGTTTTCATATCTTATACCTTTACCTTTGTATGGTTCAGGTCTTCTCCAAGCTCTGATTTTAGCAGCGTAGTTTCCAACTAATTGTTTGTCTACACCTTTTACTACTAATTCAGTTTGGTTAGGAACTTCTACTGTTATTCCTTCTGGATCTTCCATTTCTACTGGATGAGAGAATCCTAAGTTCATAACTAATTTGCTTCCTTGTTTTTGAGCTCTATATCCAACACCTTTTAGTATAAGTTTCTTTTCGAATCCAGTACTAACACCTGTTACCATGTTGTTTATTAGAGTTCTTGTTAATCCATGTAGTGATTTATGTTTTTTATTATCAGTTGGTCTTTCAACCACGATAGTGTTGTCTTCTAATTTTTTGATACTCATTTCTTCGTTGAATTGTTCTGTTAATGTACCTTTTGCACCTTTAACAGTAACTAAGTTTCCTTCAGCTATAGTTACTTCTACACCTGCTGGAACTGTTATTGGTTTTAAACCTATTCTTGACATTTAATAGCCTCCTTTCTCAAGTATGATTCTACCAAACGTAGCAAATAACTTCTCCGCCCACGTTTTCTTTTCTTGCTTTTTTGTCGGTAATTATACCTTTTGAAGTAGATATAATAGATATACCTAATCCGTTCAATACTTTAGGAAGTTCTGCACTTGCTGCATAAACCCTCATTCCTGGTTTTGATATTTTCTTAAGACCTTGAATTACTCTTTCTCCGTCTTGACTATATTTTAATTGTATTCTTATTAAACCTTGTTTTCCATCTTCTATTACATCATAACCTCTTATGAATCCTTCTTCAAGTAAGATTCTTGCAATCTCTTTTTTCATTTTTGAGGCTGGAATATCAACAGTTTCATGCTTAACTATGTTAGCATTTCTTATACGTGTAAGCATATCTGCAATTGGATCTGTCATTGTCATAATAAAAGCCCTCCTTCCTTAATTTTATTCTACCAGCTTGCTTTTCTAACTCCAGGTATTTCACCTTTGTAAGCTAATTCTCTAAAGCAAATACGGCAGATACCGAATTTTTTTAATACTGAATGTGGTCTTCCACATATATTACATCTAGTATATTCTCTAGTTTTATATTTTTGTTTTCTTTGTTGTTTAACAACCATTGCTTTTCTAGCCACTTGGAATCCCTCCTTTACCTACTTAGAAAATGGCATTCCCATTAATTTTAATAGCTCACGAGCTTCTTCATCAGATTTAGCTGTTGTAACAAATATGATATCCATACCTCTTACTTTGTCAACTTTATCATATTCTATTTCAGGGAATATTAATTGTTCTTTTATACCTAATGCATAATTTCCTCTACCATCGAATGAGTTAGGATTGATTCCTCTAAAGTCTCTTACCCTTGGAAGTGATACAGAAACTAACTTATCCATGAAATAATACATTCTATCTGTTCTAAGTGTTACTTTTGTACCTATTGGCATACCTTCTCTTAATTTGAAGTTCGCAACTGATTTTTTAGCTTTAGTAATAACTGGTTTTTGACCTGATATTAATTCTAATTCTTCAACAGCTTTTTCAAGTCCTTTTGGATTTTCTTTGGCATCACCAATACCCATATTTATAACTATCTTAACTATTTTAGGAATTTCCATCACGTTTTTATATCCGAATTTCTCCATTAAAGCAGGAGCTACTTCTTTATTGTATTTTTCTTGTAATCTAGAAGCCATTTACAATGTACCTCCTTTCTTATATTTCTTTTCCGCTCTTAGCTGATATTCTAACTTTTTTACCATCTTTTAAATCATATTTAACTCTAACACCTTTTCCTGCTTCTGCATCATAAGGCATTACGTTAGATATATGGATTGGAGCTTCTCTATTTATTATTCCACCTTGTTGATTAACTGCACTTGGTTTTTGATGTTTTGTTATGATATTTACACCTTCAACAAGTACTTTATCTTGTTTTGGCATAACACTTAAAACAACACCTTTTTTACCTTTATCTTTACCAGATATAACAACAACTGTGTCACCTTTTTTTATACGCATCATTGTCGCTTTTCCTCCTTAATTATAGTACTTCTGGAGCAAGAGACACTATTTTCATAAATTCATTATCTCTTAACTCTCTGGCTACAGGCCCGAAAATACGAGTCCCTACCGGAGTTTTGTCATCTTTTATAATTACAGCAGCATTTTCATCGAATGAAATGTAGCTACCATCACTACGTCTTACGTCTTTTTTAGTTCTTACTACAACAGCTTTAACAACTTTACCTTTTTTAACAACTCCGCCTGGTGTTGCACTTTTTACTGTTGCAATTATAATATCGCCTATACTTGCATATTTTCTTTTAGTTCCGCCTAGAACTCTTATACATAACAATTCTTTAGCACCTGAATTATCAGCTACTTTTAGACGTGTTTCTTGTTGTATCATGCTAGATTCCTCCTTTTTTTCAGACTTCCCGGTTAACCGGCCAATTCTATTATTTTACTTTTTCTATAATATCAACTAGTCTGAATCTCTTATCCTTTGATAAAGGTCTAGTTTCCATTATTCTTACTCTATCTCCAATGTTGCAGATGTTTTGTTCGTCATGTGCTTTGAACTTTTTAGTTCTTTTAACACGTTTGTTGTAGATTGGGTGACGTACAAATTCTTCAACAGCAACAACTATTGTTTTATCCATTTTATCGCTAACCACACGGCCAACTCTGACTTTTCTTCTATTTCTTTCCACGTTTAAAAGCCTCCTTCCCAAATTAAGCTCTAGTTTCGTTTAACTTTCTTTCAGCAAGAACTGTCTTAACTTTCGCAATATCTTTTTTCACAAACTTTATTCTAGCTGTGTTTTCTAATTGACCAGTAGCTAATTGGAATCTCAAGCTAAAAAGTTCGCTTTTGAAATCATCTAATTTATTCGTAAGCTCTTCATTTGTTAAATTTCTTAGTTCTTTAGCTTTCATCCTATTCACCACCCTTTATTTCTAAATCTTCTTTTTTAGCAAATTTACATTTGATAGGTAATTTATGTGCTGCAAGTCTCATTGCTTCTCTTGC
Organism: Clostridioides sp.; assembly: GCA_031272305.1. GTDB lineage: Bacteria > Bacillota > Clostridia > Peptostreptococcales > Peptostreptococcaceae > Metaclostridioides. Next base: position 5,329 of record JAISUA010000271.1, on the reverse strand, counting down.
TTTATCTTCAGGTACTCCTGCAAGTTCGAACATAACTCTACCTGGCTTAACTACTGCTACCCAGTATTCTGGTGAACCTTTACCAGCACCCATACGAGTTTCAGCAGGTTTTCTTGTAATTGGTTTGTGAGGGAATATCTTTATCCAAACCTTTCCCCCTCTTTTTATATATCTAGTCATAGCTATTCTGGCTGCTTCTATTTGATTAGAAGTTATCCAAGAAGATTCTAATGCAACTAGTCCGTACTCTCCGTAAGTAACAGTATTACCTTTTTGAGCTTTCCCAGCCAAACTTCCTCTATGAACTCTACGACGTTTTACTCTTTTTGGCATTAACATGAGTATTTATTCCTCCTTCCTTGAACTTTAACGATTAGTTACCTTTTTTTTCAGTTCTTTGTTGAGGTCTTGATCCTTGAGGTCTATTTCCTTGATTTCTTCCACCAGATCTATTTCCTCTGTTGTCGTTTCCTCTTCCAGTTCCTCTTCTATCTTTACCTCTTCTGTCGTTGTTTCTCTTATCTTTTCTGTCTCTTCTGTTATCTTTTCTATCTTCTCTTGTTCCAGTTGAGAATCCTTCTTTACTTGGAAGTATTTCTCCATTGCATATCCAAACTTTTACACCTATTTTACCATAAGTTGTATTAGCTTCAGCAAAACCATAATCTATATCTGCTCTTAAAGTATGAAGAGGAACATTTCCTTCGCTGTATCCTTCAGTTCTAGCCATTTCAGCTCCACCAACTCTACCAGATGTAGCTATTTTGATACCTTTAGCTCCTGATTTCATAGCTCTTTGCATAGCTTGTTTCATTGCACGTCTAAAAGCAACCCTTCTTTCGATCGCTAATGCAACATTTTCTGCAACTAATTGAGCGTTTTTATCGATATGTTTAACTTCTATAATATTTACTATAACTGTTTTTCCAGTCATTTTTTCAAGTTCAACTTTAAGTGCTTCTATACCTGCACCTGCTTTACCTATTACAACACCTGGTTTAGCTACATGTAAATCTAATTTCACTTTGTTAGCTGATCTTTCTATTTCAATTTTTGCAACTCCTGATGAGTATAATTTTTTCTTTAAAAATTTACGGATTTGATTATCTTCTAATAATAATTTTCCGAACTCTTTTTTATCAGAAGTAAACCATCTTGAATCCCAATCTTTAATTACACCGACTCTTAGCCCGTGTGGATTAACCTTTTGACCCATTAAGTTACCCTCCTATCTACTTATTTTTGTTTTTCTTTAACAACTACCTCAATGTGAGAAGTTCTTTTTCTTATTGTAGTTGCACGTCCTTGTGCTCTTGGCATAAATCTTTTCATAGTTGGCCCTTGATTTGCAACTATTGATGCTATATATAAATTATCTGCATCCATTTCATGATTATTTTCAGCATTTGCTTTTGCTGATTTTACAACTTTAGCGATTATTTCAGCAGCTTTTCTTGGAGTGTACTTAAGTATTGCTAGAGCTTCATTTACGTCTTTTCCTCTTACAAGGTCGCATACTTCTCCAGCTTTTCTAGCTGTAACACGAACGTATTTAGCGATAGCTCTCGCTTCTGTAGTTTCTTCCACTAATTGTTTGTTAGCCATTTTGAAATCCTCCTTTCATAGTATAACTTTCATTATTTTCTCTTGCTTGATTTTTCGTCGTCTTTGTGTCCTCTAAATGTTCTTGTAGGAACGAATTCACCTAATTTATGTCCAACCATGTCTTCAGTGATATAAACTGGAACATGTTTTCTTCCGTCATGAACAGCTATAGTATGTTCAACCATTTGAGGGAATATTGTTGAAGATCTTGACCAAGTCTTAATAACTTCTTTGTTTCCAGCCTTGTTCATAGCTTCGATTTTCTTTAAAAGTCCTGCATGGACAAAAGGTCCTTTTTTAGTTGATCTTGACATTTAACCTCCTCCTTCCAGAAAAGTTTAATTTATTTTTTTACTATTTAGTTCTTCTTGATACTATTAACTTATTAGAAGCTTTATTTTTCTTTCTAGTTTTGTATCCAAGAGCAGGTTTACCCCATGGAGTTACTGGAGATGGTCTACCTATTGGTGCTCTACCTTCCCCACCACCGTGTGGATGGTCATTTGGATTCATTACAGATCCTCTTACTGTAGGTCTGATACCCATATGTCTTTTTCTACCAGCTTTACCTATTACAACATTTCCTAATTCAACATTTCCTACTTGTCCAACTGTAGCTTTACAATCAACGCTTACATATCTCATTTCACCTGATGGTAATCTAAGAAGTGCTTTGTTTGATTCTTTTGCCATAAATTGAGCAGAAGCTCCTGCTGATCTTACTAATTGAGCACCTTTACCTGGTTTTAACTCAACATTGTGTACTACTGTACCAACTGGAAGATCTCTTAATGCTAAACAGTTACCTGGTTTGATATCTGCTTCTGGTCCTGATAATACTGTATCTCCAACTTTTAGACCTACTGGAGCAAGTATATATCTTTTTTCACCATCTACATAATTTAGAAGTGCTATGTTAGCAGTTCTGTTTGGATCATATTCTATAGTAGCTACTTTAGCTGGAATTCCATCTTTATTTCTTTTAAAATCTATTATTCTATATTTTCTCTTTTGTCCTCCACCTCTATGACGAACAGTTATTCTACCTTGAGAGTTTCTTCCTGAATTTTTCTTTAAACTAACTAAAAGAGATCTTTCAGGTTTATTAGTTGTTATCTCATCAGAAATAAATACTGTCATTTGTCTAAGGGCAGGAGAAGTTGGTCTGAATTTTTTAATAGCCATCTATTTACCCTCCTTCTTTTGACTTAAATCACTTTTCTATTACATTCCTTGGAAAAACTCAATTTCTTTACTGTCAGCAGCTAATTTAACTATTGCTTTTTTGTAGCTAGATGTTCTTCCTTGAGTTCTACCCATTCTTTTTAATTTACCATCGTAATTTAATGTGTTGACTTTATCAACTTTTACACCGAATACTTTTTCAACTGCATATTTTATTTCTATTTTGTTAGCAGTTTTCGCCACTACGAAAGTGTATTTCTTTTCACCCATATCTTCCATACTTTTTTCAGTAACTATAGGTCTTATTATTATATCGTGTGGATTAGTCATTATGCGTACACCTCCTCCACTTTTTTAACTGCATCAGCAGTTATTACAAATGAATCATATTTTAATATATCGTAAACATTAAGTGTATTTACTAAACTTGTTTGTACTCCTTCAATATTTCTAGCAGATTTTCTAACTACATCATCTACACCTGCTGTAACTATTAAAGCTTTTTTGTTTGCATTTATATTTTTTAATATCTTGACAAATTCCTTTGTTTTCGGAGCTTCAAGATTAAAATTATCTATTATAATCATTTCGTTGTTTTGAACTTTAGAAGTCAAAGCACATTTCATACCTAATCTTCTAACTTTTTTAGGTAATGTGTATTTGTAGCTTCTTGGTTTTGGTGCGAATGCAACTCCACCACCTACCCATTGTACAGATCTTGTAGAACCTTGTCTAGCTCTACCAGTTCCTTTTTGTCTCCAAGGTTTTTTACCTCCGCCTCTTACTTCAGATCTAGTTTTAGCAGATTGAGTACCTTGTCTTTTATTTGCTAATTGGTTTTTAACTACTTCATATAATACATGTTCATTTACTTCTACTCCGAATATTGAATCTGCTAATTCCATTTCAGAAACAACTTCACCTTGAACATTTAGCACGTTTAATTTTGGCATTTAAACTCCTCCTTTCTCAATTTATATATTAATTTTGACCCTTTACAGCTTCTCTTATAGTAACTATAGAACCTTTAGGTCCTGGTATCGCACCTTTTATAAGGATTACGTTATTGTCAGCATCAACTCTTACAAGTTCTAAGTTTTGGATAGTAACTTTTACGCTACCCATGTGACCTGCAAGTTTTTTGTTTTTGAAAACTCTACCTGGATAAGAACAAGCACCCATTGAACCTGGTCTTCTATGGTATCTAGAACCATGTGCTTCTGGTCCTCTACTTTGACCATGTCTTTTGATTGGTCCTTGGAATCCTTTCCCTTTTGATATTCCACTTACGTCAACTTTTAATCCAGCTTCAAATAAATCAACTTTGATTTCTTGACCTAATGTAAAATCTTCAACATTTTCTACTCTGAATTCTTTAAGATGTTTTTTCAAAGTATTAGCTTTAGCTAGATGTCCTTTTTGAGGTTTGTTTAAACTTTTTTCTTTTGCATCTACAAAACCTATTTGGATAGCATTGTATCCATCGTTGTCAACTGTTTTTACTTGAGTAACAACTACAGGACCTGCTTCAACTGCAGTTACTGGTACAACTGTTCCACTTTCTGTGAATATTTGAGTCATACCTATTTTTTTTCCTAATATTCCTTTCATATCAGAACCTCCTATATTTATATCTTACAGCGGATTACTGCTTTTGCAATAATCATTCTAAGTATTACCTTATAGGATAATATCTTAGTCCTTTAAACTTTTAAAATTAAAGTTTAATTTCTATATCTACACCTGCTGGTAAGTCTAATCTCATTAGAGAATCAACTGTTTTAGGTGTTGGATTAGCGATGTCAATTAATCTCTTATGTGTTCTTATTTCAAATTGTTCCCTAGAATCTTTGTATTTGTGTACAGCTCTAAGTATAGTTACAACTTGTTTTTCTGTAGGTAGAGGAACTGGTCCTGAAACCTCTGATCCTGATTTTTTAGCAGTATCAACTATTTTTGTAGCTGAAAAATCAAGTAACTTATGATCATAAGATTTTAATTTTATTCTTATTTTTTCATTCTTAGCCATTGAATTTCCCTCCTTTTTATATTTTTAAGCCAAAATATTTTCCCGATAAACTGTTCCTAGTGTATCATCAATTTATACCGACAAACTCTTCCGGGCGTGTTTTGAAAAATATTTATTTTTTGCTTAACTTGCGATAACATTATTCGTTTTTTCGTCTCTTTTTCGCATACCATTATATTTTAAATGATTACTAATCATATTGCAAGCTTTTTTTTAAGTTTTTTTATATTTTTTCGGTCACGGTTCATTCTAAAATGGAATCTAACTACAAATACCTAAATTACAATAACAAAATGAACTGCTGTTATTTTTTCGCTCATTAAAATTTTGTTCTAAATCAATATAAATTATACTTATTTTCTATATATTTTTAATATTTTTTTGATATAATATTTTTGCAATATTGTAGAATTTTTGATTGATTAATGTATTATATAATTTAAAAGGGGAAAACAACATATGAAAAAATCTGTAAATAATAACAAAACCAAAAATAATAATAAAAATTTA
>JAISUA010000269.1 GCA_031272305.1 Clostridioides sp. | reverse complement strand
GATTGCTTTTTCATAAAAATTGATTGCATCAGAAACATTTCCAAGTCTATCATATACATATCCTAGTCTGTACTGAGATTTTATATCTCCTTTTGAAGATGATTTTTTGTAAAGCTTCTCAGCCTCTTCAAGATTTTGATTCAACTCCATAATCATCCCTAAATTAAAACTTCCGTTTATATATCCAGCCTTGTGTAATTCTTTATATACACTAATAGATTCTTTTATTGATTTTTTATTCCAAAGCATAACAGCATAATTAAATTTAGCATCTAAATCTTCAAGCTCACTACCTATTTTGAACATTTCAAATGCTTCTTGAGTATTTTCTAATTGATTATATAATACTCCTAAGTTGAAATATGCCTTTCCAAAATCATCAGAAGCTGAATACCTAAGCCATTTTTCTGCTCTTTCATAATCTTTTAGTTGATAATTAGCGACACCTAAATTATTTTGTGCTTCTACATTTCCATTTGAAGCTATTTTTTCATACCAATACAGGCAATATTCATATATTCCTAAATCGAAATACATATTTCCAACTTCGAAAGCTGCATCTTCTACTCCATTTTTCCACGCAGTAGAAAACCACTTCTCTGCTTCTTTGAATTCTTTTTTCTCTTTAAATATCATTGCAAGCCTCAATTGTGACTTTACATAATCATCAAATGCTGCTTGTTTGTATGATTCGATTGCTTTGTCCATCTTTCCTATTTTTTCAAAGAATACTCCTTTGTTGTGCAACACCTTAGGATCTTTAGGTAATTCTAATATATTTTTCACATTTAGTTTATTCTTCATAATCTTTTACCCGCCTATTTTTTATTTTATATATTCTCATCAGTTACTACTATTATTTTCCGTCTTATGCTTTATGCTTATAATTTTTGATTTAAATTCAAAAAACTACCTGATTAGATTTTATCATTATCAGAAGAAGATTGCAATAATTCTATATTGTATAGATAATTTTTGTCGAATGTTATATAATAATATGTGGTGTGTAATTACTTGTATATATATTAGATTTTTATCAAATCATCAGATATATATACATAAGTAATTATAGTTTTGATATTTGATAGCGTAAAATATTTTTTGTAAATTTTTTTAACACTTTTAAAAAGTTTATAGCTGTAGTTAATCAAAAGTCTGCAGATCTAGTTAAAAAAGTTTATAACTATAGTTAAGTAAGATTTTGTAGGTCTAATTAAAAAAAGTTTATAAAAATATAGTTAAGCAGGATTTTTGCAGATATAGTTAAAAAAAGTTTACGTAAAAATATTGACAATGTCTTATATTCTAAAGTGTAATTTGTTTTAAATTAAAATTTAGGAGGTGGTTTTACGGATTACACATATATTTTTACACAGGTTTCAGTTTTATTTTTACTTATATTAGTAGGATATTTTATTAGACATTTTGATTTGTTGGATGAAAATTCAACTTCAAGATTATCTAAATTAACTAATAATGTTTTTCTTCCATCAATAGTAATTAGTTCTATGCAAATTGATTACAGTAACGATATGATCAATAACATAATACTTTTAGTTATAATGTCAATTGTAGGCTATGCTTTATCTATAGTTATAGCACTTGCAACTAAATATATATTTAAAAATAACAAAGATTTAGGAATTTATCAATTCGCAATAGTATTTTCAAATTGTTCATTCATGGGACTACCTGTAGTTTCTGCAATACTTGGAAATAATTCTATTTTCTATGCAGCTGTTTATAATTTACCATTCAACATTGTTGCATACACATTAGGAGTATATTTGCTTACCCAAAATAATGATAAACAAAGTTTCAAACTTAAAACTTTAATAAATCCAGTAATTATTGCTGTTGTATTTGGTTTCATATTATTTATTACAAGAATCAAACTTCCTTTCTTTATGAATAGAACATTTGAACTTCTTGGAAGTGTTACAACTCCTATTTCAATGATTGTAATAGGAAGTATGCTTTGTGCTTCGAATGCTTTTGAATGCTTCAAAAACAAAAAAATGTATCTTATGTCATTTATAAGACTTATTCTTTTGCCTATAATAATGTTTTTATTGTTTAGACATATAATCCATGATCCTGTACTTGCAGCTGTTCCAATTATCATAACAGGAATGCCTGTAGCTGCAAATACTGCAATACTGGCAAATGAATATGGTGGAAATATAACTTTAGCATCACAATGTGTTTTTATGACAACACTATTTTCAGTAATAACAATACCGCTTATTAGTTATTTATTGTTATAATATTAGTAAGAATTTTTATTTTAATGTTTTTAGCTTTTGATTATGAATATATAGAAAGCAGGTGATTACCATGGATTTTGATTTATTTTTAAAAATTGCTATAGCAGTTGTATGTTTAGGTTTAGCAATAAAAATATTTAAACTTTTTTCTAAAGCTATTTTCAAAATATCATTGGCAATTGTCGTATTATTTATTTTGTACAGATTATTTATGTAATTTATGGCATAAAAATAAGCTGGTGAAATTGTTTTTGGATTCTTCGCTAACTCTCATCTTATGTGAGTCATCAAATCGAATCTTATAAACAATCTTCATCAGCTATTTTATTAAACAACTTTCATATCACTTTCATCTTCATTTAAATTTCATTAAAAGTCAAAAATTTATACAAAACATTTTAAACTAAATATTTTTGATACAACTATTTTTATGCTATTTTATGTTTTGATATTTATTTTTCTACTATATCATTTTTTGAATTTCATCTATCAATTCTTCTACTAAATTTTCATCATCTATTTTTCTAATAATCTCACCTTTTTTGAATAAAAGACCGTTTCCTTTTCCACCAGCTATACCAATATCAGCTTCTCTTGCTTCTCCTGGTCCATTGACTGCACACCCCATTATAGCCACTACTATATTTGAATTTATATTTTCAATTCTCTTTTCAACTTCAGTAGCTATCCTTATCAAATCAATATTACATCTACCACAAGTTGGACAAGAAATTATTTTTATCTTATCGTTCAAAATACCCAAACTTCTCAAAATTTCTTTTCCTACTTTTACTTCTTCTCTAGGATCTCCTGTAAGTGAAATTCTAAGAGTATCTCCTATTCCATCAAGTAATAGTGAACCTACTCCTATGGATGATTTTATAGTACCTTTTCTCACTCCTCCAGATTCTGTTATACCAATGTGAAGTGGATAATCAACCTTTTGAGAAATCAATCTATACGCTTCTACTGTTTTGAATAAATCAGAGGATTTCAAAGAAACAACGGTATTGTAAAAATCTAAATCTTCAAGTATTTTTATATGTTCCATTGCACTTTCAACAAGTGCTTCAGCTGTAGCTGAACCATATTTTAAAAGAATGTTTTTTTCTAAAGAACCTCCATTTACACCAATTCTTATCTTTAAATTTCTTTCTTTACAACCTTCAACAATTTGTCTAACTCTATCTATATCTCCAATATTTCCAGGATTGATCCTAATTCCATCTACACCTTGTTTGATAGATTCTATCGCAAGTCTATAATCAAAATGAATATCTGCTATAAGAGGAATTTTAATATTTTTCTTGATTTCTCCAAGATTTTCGGCAGCTTGCATATCTGGAACAGCTACTCTTATAATATCACAACCGACCTCTTCAAGTCCTTTTATTTGTGAAATAGTAGCTTTCGCATCTCTAGTATCTGTGTTTGTCATAGATTGTACTAATATAGGATTAAAATTTCCTATTTTTTTATCTCCAATTGCCACTTCTCTTGTTTTTCTTCTGTTATAACTCATTTCATCACCCCAAATTTTAAGCTCCTACTCCATACAAATAGAGCAAGAGCCTTGATTTTATTATATTTATCCTTGGTTTTAACTTAATTCGTAAAAAGTCTTAATATATCTTTATATGTTATGAATATCATGAATACCATCAATACTGCAAGTCCTATTAGATTTACCATTCCTTCTTTGTTTGCGTCGAATTTTTTTCCACCTCTTACGCCTTCTACAATTAACATAAGTATTCTCCAACCATCAAGTGCTGGAAAAGGAACAAGGTTTACTATTCCTAGATTAAGACTTATTATAGATGCATAGTAAAGAAGGTTTGCCAATCCACTTTTTGCAGCATCTGATACCATACCAATTACGCCAACTGGTCCTGCAACAGAATTTCCAACTCCTCCTGGAACTGTACCTGTAAATAATTGTTTTACAAATATAAGCATTTGTTTAGACAAGTCGTAAGTAACTGCTACTGAACTTGTAATTGACTTTGATAAGCTTCTAACTCTATGTTGTGTCATTCCTATTTGATATACACCTTGATTGTCTATAGGAGTAACTTCAAAATTTTGTATCTTATTATTTCTTTCAACAGTGATTTCTAGCTTATGACCTTCTGATGAACGAACCATCTCAACAATTTCTTCCCAATTATTTACTTTTATTTTATCTATTTTTATTATCTTATCTCCTGATTCAAGTCCTGATGTATATGCAGGCATATCCTTATTTACTTCACCTATTATTGGATCATTTGTAGGTATTCCAAGTATCATAAATACAGGAATCATAATTACAACAGCTAAAATAATATTAAATATTGGTCCAGCAAATATTACACTTAGTCTTTGTAGAAGAGTTTTCTTACCAAAAGAATTTGGATCATTAGATTCTTCATCTTCTCCCTCCATACTTACAAATCCTCCTATAGGAAATGCTCGCAATGAATAACTTGTGCCATTCTTAGTCTTGCTAAATATTTTTGGACCCATTCCTATTGAAAATTCATGTACAGTCACTCCACTTAACTTTGCAAAACTAAAATGTCCCAACTCATGTATAAAAATAATTACACCAAAAAGCAGTATAGCAATTATTATAGTCATATTCTCATTCCTCTCTAATTTATTATAATTATAGATTTTCATATCAAGACTTTCTAGATTAGATTTTTTTCAACTGGTGATAAGTCTTCTATTTTAATACTTTTTAATACTTTGTTAATACTTTGTTGATCAATTTTTTTGAGCAGATTTTTTTACTAGATCAATTACATATTCTTTAGCCCATTTATCAACTTCTAATATATCTTCAATACTAGGATTCTTGATATAGTTATGAACTTCCAAAACTTTTTCTATGTAATATGGTATGTCATAAAAACTAATTTTATCCTCATAAAATTTTTCCACTAAAACTTCATTTGCTGCATTTAGTACAGTAGGATATGTATATCCCTTTTTTAGAACCTCATATGCCAATTTCAAACATGGAAATGTATCGAAATCTGGTTTTTCAAAAGTCAATGTAGCAACTTTTGCAAGGTCAAGTCTTTCAAGATTATTTTTTGTTCTCTTTGGGTACATTAGTGCATACTCTATAGGAAGTCGCATATCTGGACATCCTAGCTGTGCAATAACAGAGCTATCTTCAAATTGAACCATTGAATGAATGATACTTTGAGGATGAACAACTACATCTATTTTGTCAACTGGAACATCGAACAACCATTTTGCTTCTATTACTTCAAGACCTTTATTCATAAGTGTAGATGAATCTATTGTTATTTTATGTCCCATACTCCAATTTGGATGCTTAAGTGCTTCGTTTTTTGTGACTTTCTCAAGTTCACTTCTTTTTTTACCTCTAAAAGGTCCACCTGAAGCCGTTAAAATTATTTTTTCAATGCTTGATTTATTTTCTCCTTGCAAAGATTGAAAAACAGCACTGTGTTCACTATCTACTGGAAGAATTTTAACGCCTTTTTCCTTGGCAAAATTCATAACATGCTCACCTGCTGTCACCAATGTTTCTTTATTCGCAAGTGCTATATCTTTTCCTTTTTCTATAGCTGCCATAGTAGGAACAAGTCCAACCATACCTACAACAGCTGTAAGTACTATATCTACTTCATCAATAGATGCTATTTCTTTTAAACCTTCTGTACCACACAGAATTTTTATCTTATCTTTATCAGAAAAATTTTTTTCATTATATATTATATCCTTATCAATAGAAAATATCTCTCTATTGTTTGAAATCAGTTCTTTTAATTTTTTATAAGCTCTTTCATCTTGCATACAAACGTATTTAGGCTTAAATTCCCTTATTTGTTCAACTATTAAATCAACATTCTTGTTTGCTGAAATTGCAATTACTTGAAATTTGTCAGGATTATTTCTTACAACATCAAGTGTTTGAGTTCCTATTGAACCAGTTGAACCTAAAATCGATAATTTTTTCATTACATTTTCCTTTCAACACTTCTACTACATATTTTTTCTACTACATAACATTATACCATAAATTATATCTCTTTCACCTTAATTTAAGCTAAAAAGAATCTCTTCTAAAAAAGAAAATGCTTCAGTAAAAAATACTGAAGCTATCCTACTATAAATATTCTTATTACATTATATACAAATGGAGCAACAAGTAGAACACTATCAAATCTATCAAGTATTCCACCATGTCCAGGAATTAAATTTCCATAATCTTTTATACCAGCATATCTTTTCACAGATGATGCAAATAAATCTCCCATTTGAGCGATTATACTGCCTATTATTCCAACTAAAATCATAATAGGTAAACTGATGTTTAATACACCACTAA
>JAISUA010000260.1 GCA_031272305.1 Clostridioides sp. | reverse complement strand
GATATTTATTTATTTTATAGATTGCATATCTTTCAATAGGAGTTTCATAAGATTCGTATTGTTGAAGATATTTTTTTATTGTTTGTGCAAAGTAATGGCTTCTAGGCAACTTATTTATAGTTGTTCCTATAACTTCAAGTGCCAATACTCTCAAGTCAAAATCCTTACTTACGCTCGCTCCTATTAGAAAATAAAACAAAGAATCCATTTCAGAATCTGTTTCACTAAAAGGAATTACCTTTGCTATTTCTAAAAGATATATCGACATCTTTATATCGCTCTCTGGATCTACATTGTAATACTGCATAAGAATTTCTCTGTATCTTTTTCTTGATTCTCTTCTGCAATTTTTAAAAAGAGCATTCACCATAATTTTTGAACTATAACCTATCCATGCTCTATGAGTAGGTATAATCTTAACATTTGGAAATAAACATAATGAAAGATAATTCTTAAAAACAGAACAACTATTTTTTAATTTCCAATTAACTGCAACATCTTTTGGAAGTTCTTTCTTATATTCTTCATCGTAAGATGCAATCAAAATACCTATTAATTCAGCTGAATGTCGTCTTATGTCATCCTCAATATGATACAAATTTTCATATAAAAATTTTATTGTTTGAAGTTTTTGCTTAGGAGTAAAATACGTAGAATACTCCCTCAAAACTCTTATATACTGTCTTAGATTTTTCCATTGTTTCTCTGTTCTAGCCTGATCAAGCATATTCTCAAGTGTGAATTCATCACGAAGATGATACATAAGTTTTATATTATGTTCTATTGCTAAGTATTTCATTTCCTCGGTAATATCGTCGCCAAAAAGAAGTGAATAAAAACTTTTTTCAGGAATATCAATTTCGTCATAATCAACATACGTATTTACTCTTATATCTACTCCTAAACGTATCATATAATCTTCAAAGTCCACAAGTTTTGCGTATACTCTTTTGTATCGTTTTTCTTTTTTGGAATCTACATTCTCCAACTTATCAAGGATAACTCTGAAAGAATCTTCTAATGAAAAAATAGTCATATCTTTTCCTTTATTCTTAACCCTAAAATCACAGTATATCAATATAAGCGACTCTAACGATAAATTTTCTATTTCAAGGTCCCAAGTTGAATGATTGATTGCAATATTTCTAATATAATTTATGCCGTTATTTTTGAACCAAACATCTGTATAATAATAGTGAAGATGAGGAACTCTTTTTAATTCTTCTCCTTTGCAACCATACTTACCAATGTCATGACCAGCAGCTGCACCTGATACTCTTCCTAGATCAACTAATATTCCTTTTTTCTTTAATTGTCTTGCTAATTTCAAAGCTAAGTAATGAACGCCACATATGTGATCCAATGTATTGAAACCAAATATTTCATCGCTTAATTTTATCATTTCATAAACATAATTTTTCTTGAATACTTTTTCAAATCTAATATATTCATCATTTTCAAGTTCAGATATTTCTCCTTCTGTAAGAAACTCAAGAGGATATATTCCCCTCATACTGAAATTATCTAATTTTCGTTCGTATTGACATATTATCTGAAAAATCAAATAAAACACTTCGCAAACTGCATCAAAAGAATGATTCAAATCAACCATAACTGCTTTTTTAAAATTCTTAGCCAGTGCAAAATTATATAAATATTTCATATATTGATCTACTTTATCTTCTGCATCACAATTGCAAATTTTATAATCTCCAGATATATCTTCAAGAAAGGAAATAGACATTTCTATAGTTTTTCTAGCAGAAAAATCCGATTTCTCAATAATATATTCTAAATTATTAATCAGTTCATCAGAATTTATAAACCTATCGATCATACTGTAAATACTTTGTGTTTTGTTTGGATAATCGAAATTTTTCAATTCTCTGCAAATTTTTGTTCTTATCTCTTTGACTTCTTTCGCTAACATAAAAACACCTCTCTATATAAAATATTATTTGTTTTTTACAAAAATTAGGTTGTTTCAATTTACATAATATTTATTTATATATCTTGTTATTTATTTTTTTAACTGTAATATTTCTTTATATATCTTGTTATTTATTTTTTTAACTGTAATATTTCTTTATATGTCTGTTATTTATTTTTGACTATGTACTTATAAAGTATTTTACCATATTTCAGATGACTTTTTTTATTTATTTTCTAACTTAACCTACTACAACTTAAATCGCAGTGTTCTATTTACAATAGAAATTTTGTCTATTTTTTGCCTATTTAATAAAAAAAGTTGATGAACTTTACAAGAATATTCATCAACTTTTTCATTAAAATTATTTTTCTATTTATAACATCAAATCTACTTTCAAAAATTTATTTTTCTATTTGCAACATCAAATCTACTTTCAAAAATTTATTTTTCTATTTGCGACATCAAATCTACTTTCAAAAATTTATCAAGAGATTTTTCATCTTTAACTATTTCTTTGAAATTATCTCCATAAATATCCTTGAATGCATCAAGTAAATCTTTTCTTGTGCATGTTGCGTAAGCTGTTTTTCCATCTTTATTCAACTCAATAGAACCAACCTTAGCCTCTGAATCTTTGTCAAATGGAAAATTCATAGTTACTTCGTCCACATTTTTCATAAGTGCAAAAGCAATCATTGAACTTTTTATAAAAGCATCATCTGATGACATTTTTAATTCTTCTGATATTTTCTTTCCTGTTTTATCTACAAGTACTATAGATCATTTATTTTCGCTTAATTCTTTAAAAATAATAATTAACTCATATGGTTTTTCTTTTGTTTTCAATTCAATACCTTCATAATTATAGTTTGCATTTATAGGAAGATTAGAAGCAATATTTATAGATGAAGTATTATCTCCTATTAAAGAATTCTTGTTTTCTAATAACTTAGAAACATTTATTTCAAATGTAGTATTCGATAACAAATCCTCATTACTTGCTTCTTTCGATTTAGAATTTCTTTGAGAATTTGCTGAATCTGAATTCTTATTGCAACCAGTCACAACAATTGAAAAACAAACGACACTTACCAATAAAACAGATTTTATCTTTTTAAAATTCATATAAACCCCCCTAAACACTAATTAACTAAATTTTTTAATATTGTAATTTCGATATCATTAATATTTTTGTGATAAATTGTATCAAGTCTTATCATATTAACAAAACAAAATTTTTTTATATCATTTCTTTTCTATGTTATAAGTTTAAATTCCTTCAAAAAAATTTATCAAAGAAAAAAGGATTGAGCTTATCAATATATAATCTAAAATTTTTAGATTATTAGTATATCGATTTATCTCAATCCTTTTTCTAATTAATTTTAATTTAATGCTGATTCTTTTTTAGAATATTCGATTCGAAACTTTCGTTCACATATAGTGATATAGTGTTGAATCATCTACCGAATTTGAAAATAATTTCATCTACTATTTTAATTAATTTAATCTTGAAGAAAATTTTCTACATTACTCTTGATGGGAATATTATATCCAATATTCCTATTACTATAGCCGCTAAGATAGCTCCCCAAAACGATACATACATATTAGGTACTAAAAACTGTGCTAAATATATTATAATGGCTGCTATTACAAATCCTTTCAAACCTTTTCCAAAAGGAGATGCATCTACTCCCATAAATGATTCCACAAAATAATCAAGTGCTGAAATAACGACAGCTGCGATCAAGAATGACCACATTCCTACTATACTAAATCCTGGTGTGAAAAATGATGTGATAGCTAAAATTATAGCCACCATAATAAATCTTCCAAACCATCTCAAAACATTATGGCTCCTGTTTTCATGATGATGTTCATAATGCATAATAAAAAACCTCCTTAAAAGTATTTGTTATTATGGTGTCCATAAAAAAGGATTCTATTCGACAGTGTCATTATTTTTGTGTGAAAACTTTTTATTGTTTATCTAAATATTCTTTTGCATATTTTACGTATAATTCTACACCGTATTTCAATGCATCGTCATCGACGTTAAATTTTCCATTGTGGTGTGCTGCATTAGTTTGTTTTTCTGGATTTCCACAACCTACAAGTGCAAATGCTCCACCATTTTTAGATTTTTCTAAGAAATAGCTAAAATCTTCTCCACCTGTTGTTGGTTCTTCAAATATTAAGCTATCTTCACCGAAACTTTCTTTGATGATTTTTTGAGCAAGCAAAGCACTTTCTTTATCATTGATTACTGGAGGAGTTGCACGAGTATAATCTACATTTGCTTTTCCACCATACATTGTCGCAGTATATTGAGCGAATTTTCTTATAGAATCTTCAACTTTATCTCTTGTTTCATATTCAAAAGTTCTAGAAGTTCCTTCAAGTTTTGCATTCTCAGCTATTACGTTGAATCTTGAGCCAACTTCCATTTTACCAATAGTTACAACAGCTGATTTCAAAGGACTTATTTCTCTTGATACTATACTTTGAACATTCATAACAAAAGAAGATGCCATCACTGCAGTATCTATACATTGTTGAGGCATAGAACCATGTCCACCTTTTCCCTTAAAATCTACAGTAAAGAAATCTGCAGCAGCAAAACTAGACCCTACTAAACAAGAAATTTTTCCTGTAGGTATGTTTGACCAAATATGCATTCCAAAAATATTGTCTACATTTTCCATAGCTCCTTGTTCAACTTGAGCTTTAGCTCCTCCAGCAGTTTCTTCAGCAGGTTGGAATATAAGTCTAACAGTTCCTTTTAGAGTATCTTTTATATCGTTTAATACTTTTGCTGCACAAAGTAACATTGAAACATGAGAATCATGGCCACATGCATGCATTTTTCCTTCATTTTTAGATTTGTAAGATAAATTTTCGTTTAGCTCGTTAACTGAAAGAGCATCCATATCTGCTCTCAACGCTACTATAGGTCCATCAGATCCACCTTTTATATCTGCAATAACTCCAGTTGGTTCTGTTTTTCTATATTCGATACCTAAATCTTTTAATACAGCTATTATCTTTTCTGTTGTTTCAAATTCTTCAAACGAAAGTTCTGGATGCATATGAAGATCTTGACGGCAAGCAATCATTTCCCCTTCGTACTTTTCTATAAGTTTTTTAATTTCCATAATAAAACCCCTTCTTTCTAAAAAATAATTTTTATTAGAATTTCAATAAACTTTTAAATCAATATTTATTAATTTCTAATGTCTTTAATGCTTTTTTATATTTCAAACATTAAGATGTACTAAAACATTATATTCGTCATAAAATGTAGTAAACATTATATTTATTATGAAATGTAGTAAACATTATATTTGTTATGAAATTTACTAAAACATTATATTTGTTATAAAATTAAATATTACAACTTATTCTCAAAAATCTTAAATTACAAATTTTTATAATATATAAAAAATAAATATTGTAAATTATTAGAAAAATCAATATTATATATAATTTATTCATTACGTATATAATGTCTACCAAAAGCATATATTGTTATTATTATATATCAATTCGAAATATTGTCAAGAATATTTTTTAAATAATAATTTTTATTATAATATAAAACTTATAAATTTATAATAATAGTCCTTTAAATATCAGAAATTGAATGAATAATTAGAGTATAAATATAAATTTTTATAGATTTTTAATTTAAATTTATACCATTAGTGACAATTATCAAGGAGTAAAATTGTATAAATCTACAAAAATTTTTGTACTTACAGTACAAAAAAATTAATTAAAATTTATAAAATAACAATATTTTTGCGATTTAATTGGATTTTTTTAAAAATAATCGCGAAATTAGTTATTAATAGAATTTGTTTTTATTTTTTTTTCATAATTTATCATTTTATATAAAAATATTAGAAGATAGAAAATGAAATAAAAATATAGAATTGTGTTATAATTACAGAAATAGATTCTATATGTAAAAAAATAACATCAATTTTTTTAGTATAAGAACAAAATTTTCATTACTAAAGTAAATTTAAGTATTTTTAAATTACATAATGTGCACATTTGTATTTAAAATCATTTTAACGAATCATATATTTATAAGGATCTATTTATTTGAAAGGGGGGAGATATATTTACTTGAGTAGTGACATTGATTTCGAATTATGAAATTAATGATGTTTGTAATTATAATTTATCAAAAATATAAAAAAGGAGACAGATTATGAATGTTATATTAAATTACTTAAGTGCTGATGGCACAAATCCAGTTATTCTATTTGCAATACTTTTATTATTCCTAAGCTGTGGAGATATTGTTACTCAAAAAACAAAAGCACTTATTCCATCGTTATTGGTTTTTGTTCTTTTATTAGGGGTAGCATCATGGATAGGTCTAATCCCTCCAGATATCGTTACTAGAGTTGGAATTAGTGGTCCAATGTTTTCTATCGCAAATGTTATAATCGTTGTAAATATGGGAACAACTATGAATATCAAAGATATCACGTCAAATTGGCGTATAGCGACTTTAGGTTTAGTTGCTTTAGTTGGTGTTGCAGTTGGATGTTGTACTATAGGAACAATGATATTTGGATGGGATCAAGCTGTAATATCAGCTCCTGTAGTTGGTGGAGGAATTGTTGCTGCATTAGAAATGCAAGGAGCAGCAAAAGCTCTAGGTAAAGAAAACCTAGCTACAATGGCTATCTTGATTTTAACTTTGCAATCTTTGCCAGCTTACCTTATCATTCCACCACTATTCAAGAAATTGATGAGAAAAGATCTTGATGAACATAGTGTAGAAGAAATAAAAGCTGCTATTAGTGTTAAAAAAGAAGAGGAAGCAGAAGTTACAACAATTATCCCAGAAAAATACTGGACAGCAAATACTATTTTATTAGGTTTAGCTATAGTTGGATGTTTAGCAGTAGTATCAAATAAAATATGCGTTAAATTTATGGGTAACTATGCAATATCTACATCTATATTCTCATTGATCTATGGTATTATATTTACTCAATTGAGATTGTTGCCAAAATCAGCAACTAATAAAGCTGTATCAAGTGGTTGGATTTTTATATTAGTAATAGTTGGAGCATTAGCTTCAATAGCTACTTCTAGTCCAACAGAAATCTTAAAACTATTAGCTCCTATAGCTGGTATGATTTTCTGTGGAATAGCAGGTATATTTGTAATAACTTCATTAGTAGGAAAATTTGCATTCAAATATGATTGGAGATTGTCATTTATTATGGGACTTAATTGTCTATTAGGTTTCCCTCTAAACTACATGTTAGTATTAGAATCAATTGAATTTAGTGCTAAAAACGAAATGGAAAAAGAATACTTAAACAACAAGTATGTTCCAATGATGTTGGTAGCAGGATTCGTAACTGTAACAATCGGTTCTGTATTGTTAGCAGGAGTAATGAAAGGTTTCTTGTAAAATTTATATATAAAGTTAAAAAAGAGGATGTACACTATTGTTAGTGTATGTCCTCTTTTTTTATTTGTATTTATATCTCTTTACTATATTTATATCCTAATTTTTATTTGTATTGACTTATTATATTTATATCCTAAATTTTTTGTTTTTCCTTATTATATTTATATCCTAATTTTTATTTCAACATATTTATTTCCTAACTCTATTTTATGTGTATTTGTTTAATTTTTCTATATTTTTGATTTATTTCAATAAACTATATTTTTGACTTATCTTCACTGCTGTTTCGTATCTGTCTGATCCTCCAAGTCTTTCTATTGTCATTGAGTTTAGAACGTTTTGTTTTAGTTCATCTTCTACTTTTTTGGCTACTGCATTTACTTCACCTGCGATTGTTACTTTTGATACTGACCAATTTTTTAGTGCGTTTTCTGTTGTTTTGTTTAAATTTTCTCTTTGTGTCAATAGTACTGGCACTTTGTAGTGTCCTGCAAGT
>JAISUA010000113.1 GCA_031272305.1 Clostridioides sp. | reverse complement strand
ATTTTGATACACATCATATGTCATACATAATATTCCGCTATCATTTGTAATAGCATTTGATATTTCATACGCTGTTATACCAAAATTGGACACCATTTTTTTTGAAAATGGAAACAATTCGTTTGGTATTTCTAATATAATCAAATCTGCTTTATATGTTACTTCTAAATTTTTTATATATTTATTAAAATTAAGAATTTTTTTCCTACTACTAATTTTTTCTTCTAACATATAATCTGGAATCTTCTCAAAATCAAACACACATCCTTCTTTTTTCGAACTAATTTGAAGTATGGAATAACCTCTATTTTTAATCTCTTCTCCTAATTTTATCTGTACATCTAATGTATCTAAATTACCAAAAATATCACAAATGAAAATTATTGGAGTATTAACTTGTAAAATAGAGCTTAATCCTTCTTCTATATCATATTCGCTTTTAAAAGTATTCAACTTCGATATTTCAAACTTAGAAAGTTCTTTTTCTAATTCTTGAATATCATTTCGAGTGTATATAATACTTTTACCTTCTTTAATAGCATATTTTATTTTGGGCAATATATGTTTTTTTATATCTAAATTCGTTTGAGATTCAATAAACCATACCATTTCATTATTTTTAACTTCATTTTCGAAATCATCAGAAACTACTATCTCATTCTTACCTAAAGTGTATTTTGTTTGATTATTTCTCCATCCAATTGGTCTTACTAAACTATTTATTTCGATATCTTGTATATACCTATAATTTTTTAATATACTATTAAATTGTATGTTAAATGGATAAACAAGTGTTTTTTTCATAATCCTCTCCTCATATTTCTAGTATTTATATCCTAGAGATTTTAAAACACAGTAATCTTTCAAATTATTTTCAAAAGTAAATTTTATTTTTTTGCAGTCTTTTGGTAAAATATCTTTTTCATTACACTCTGTGTCATCTAGCTTTGCAATACAAATATCACAAGCACTATATGCCCAACAATCTCTGCATTTATCTTCATAAATTTTACCTATATTTAATATCTTCTCAGCCTTTTCTAAATAAATTCCTGAAAATATATTACCTATTTTACCTAAAACAGACTTTTCGCTAACTCTCTCACATGGATAAAAATCTCCATCAACAGTCATGAATATTTTAAAAGAAGCTGGTATACATGGTCAACCATGATGACATTCATCTGGTAGTTCAATTCTCTCTACTAGATTTTTTTCATCCCTAAAATCTTCAAGTAATCCACTTTCTATAAATGTTAATGGCGACAATTTTTTTTCATCTACAAAACCTAATTTACTAAGCAAAATTAAAAATCTTTCATAATTTTTATGAAACAAATACTCTTTTGATACCTTTGTTTCCTTATTATCACAATAATTAGGATTAATTAATGACGATAAAAAACTAGAATCTTTAATAATTTTATTCGTAGAAATAAAATCACTTATAGCTCCATAATCACTTTCTGTATTTACAACACAATTAAATGATATATGTTCTTTAAAATACTCTGGATATTTAGACTTTATATACTCTGCATTTTTTAAAACTATTTCATGTGTACTCCTATTATTACCATTAAATTTTCTATACTTATCATGAGTTTCTTTATCTCTATCTAAGCTAATCATAACTGTTATTTTATTCTGTACAAAAAATTTTATTATATCTTCATTAAATAAAGTAGCATTAGTCGTTAAATTATAATAAATATCTTTACCTTCACCCACTTTTTGTGAATATTCTACTACTTTTTTTATCAATTCAAACTCTAATAATGGTTCTCCACCATAAAAACTAATACCTAACTCATTTTTTTGTTTTGAATGTTCCATTAAATAATCTATAGCTTTAATTGCTAATTCAACACTCATTCTTTTATTCGTATGTGTTCTATTTTTATATGTTCCAGAGTAAATACAATATTCACATCTTAAATTACAGTTTTGAGTTACTTGTAAAATTAATGAATTTAATTTTTCATCTATATAATACTGTAAATTATCTGTTGATGGATGTTTTGTCTTTTTAACCCTTTTTGATTTTAAGAATCCACATCGTTTTAAAAAATCAATTTTTTCTTTTGTATCCTTTTCTAGATTAAAGTTGATTTTTTTGTCATTCTCTACTTGCTTTAAATAATCATATACATCCTTTTCTACTTTTAAAATTACATCTTTATTTACATCATACAAATAATAATTTTCTCCTGCTTCAAATGTATGTATAAATGGTTTTTTATTCATAATTAATATTTCCTCCTATTAATTAAAAACTGTAAATAAATCATAATAAGCTCCTTTTTTCTTCATCAAATTTTCATGATTTCCACATTCTTTTATTTCTCCATTTTCTAAAACTATAATCTTATCAGTTATAAGCTTAGCAAGTGAAATATCATGAGTTATAAATATACCTATTTTATCCTTAAATATTTTTTTATATAACAATATTAATTGTTTACTAGCTTCTAAATCCAACGAAGAATCTGGCTCATCTAAAATATACATTTGTGCCTCTTTTATCATTGTCCTACATATTGCGATTCGTTGCCATTCTCCTATTGATAACTGTTTTTTACCAAACCAATTACCTAAAATAGTGTCTATCCCTTTTTCTTTATATATTTCTTCTTTAATATTAGTCTTCTTTAAAAGTTCTAATATTTTTTCTTCAACTATTTTATCTACTTTATAATTCTCTCCTATAGAAAATCCCTTACCTATAGCTATATTTTCACCTATAGTTGCTTCATATTTTATATAATCTTGAAATAAACAACTCATTTGATTCTTATACCATTTCTTGTTAATATTTTTTAAATTTATACCATTTATTAATATATCTCCTTCGTAATCATCATAAAAACCCAAAATAATTTTAGTAAGACTTGTTTTTCCAGAACCATTTTTACCTAATATAGCAATCGTTTTCCCTCTTTCTAACTTTAAATTTATATTTTTTAAAGTATAATAAGAATTATTATTATACTTATAGTAAATATTCTTTAGTTCTATACTTTCTATTTCATTAAGTATAATACTATTTGTATCATCTTGTAATCTATTTGAAACTTCATAATCTAAAAATTGAAATAATAATTCAGTATAAAATAAATCATTGACTAAGCTACTACCTAATCCAAACATTGATTCTATATTATTACTCAAACTTTGTATAGTTTCTATATAAACAATAGCATCTCCTATTAATATCTTTTTCATAAAACCCTTCACTATTATGTAAGACATTATAGATGTAATTATAAATGCATCTATTATTACACTGATTAACTCTAAAACAAAATTTTTCTTAGCTATTTTTATATCTTGTTTTATAAGTGCATTTTTTATTGATAAATAAGAATTAATTAATTTTTTAGTTATTCCAAATATATTAATTTCTTTATACGCATATCCTTTTGAAAGTAAATAATCAATATACCAAGCCTTTCTTTCTTTATCTGTTCTATTTACATTTATTTTATATTGTTCTTTAGCTATTTTTATTGAGTATATTGATTTAAACATTGGAACAATTATAACTATTAACATTAACCAAATTTCAAATTGAGACAGTATTAGTATAAGAGAAATAATAGTTATTAATTTTCTTACTAAAGATATTATATTATCTGATAATAAGATTATATTTATCGCTTTTTGATTTTGAGCCCTAGTTATAATATCATATGTCAAATCATTTTCAAAATCTTTTAATTTCAAATTTGCTGATTTTCTTAACATTAAAATTTCAATATGATTTTGAAATCTTTTATTGAATTTCGTTT
>JAISUA010000103.1 GCA_031272305.1 Clostridioides sp. | reverse complement strand
AGGTGAATTTTAATGAAAAATATAACAACATATTCAAATGAGGTGAATTTTAATGAAAAATATAACAACATATTCAGGTGAGGTGAATTTTAATGAAAAGTATAACCATATATTCAGGTAAAGATAAATTTGGAAATAATGAAAATTTCGAATCTATATCATTTTATCGTGGACATATTTACTCTATTGTAGGTAACACTGGTTCTGGAAAAAGTAGATTGATTAAAGATATTGAACAATTTGTAAATCGCGATTCGCTGAGCAATAGAAAGGTCGTTGTAGATAACAAAGAAATTTCGATAAATGCTAGAAATAAATATTCTACACAATTAGTTTCTCATCTCAGCCAAAATATGAGATTTGTACTTGATTCAACTGTAGAGCAATTTTTGCTGATACACAAAGAATCTAAAAACAATACATCTGTATCTGTAAAAGAAGTATTAGACGTTGCAAATTCTATCACTGCTGAACCTATAGATCTACATCAAGAACTAACTTCTTTAAGTGGTGGTCAAACACGTGCTTTGATGATTGCTGATGTTGCTCTTATTTCTAACAATCCTATTGTATTAATAGACGAAATAGAAAACGCTGGAATCAATAAAAACGTTGCCTTAGATATTCTATTAAAAAGCGATAAATTGATTTTTATAGTGACTCACGACCCTCATACAGCCTTGATTGCAGAACAAAGAATAATCGTTCAAAATGGTGGAATTTCCAAAGTAATAAATAAGACAAAAGAAGAAAAAGCCTTTTTAAATAAACTAAAAGAAATCTATGACTTTCAGTTATATTGTGCAACTAAATTAAGAAAAGGAGATATTATCAATGAAAACTGTTAAACTTTATTGGAGTAATATTTGCATACTTCACAAATATGAAAAAGATTATTTAGATAAAATAACTGATATATTAAGCAAAAAAGGAATAAATTTAGAAGTTACTTATTTTGGAATAGGATTTCCATATAAACTAAACGAATATTTGAAAAAAGATGACTCTGTCATTCCAGATATTATAGTTTCTACGGATTTAGAAGTATATGAAGACAAAAATATTTTCGGTAAATTTTCAGAAAATCTATATGATTTATCGAAGTATTTCGAGATTAAAGAAGAAATTAAATGTTCAAATATGTGCTTTGATGAAACATTACTTCCATTTTTAGTTATTCCTTTAGTATTCTCTTATAACAACAATTGTGATGGAAAGGTTAGTTCTATAGAAGATATTATAATAAATAATACATCTACTGTAATAGGTGGTGTAAATAATTCAGGTGCAAAATCTATAGTCAAAGCCATTTGGAGCAAATATGGAAAAGAATCTGTAGAAAAATTCCTATCAAACTCTAGTATTGTGAATATGCCTATACAAGCCTTCAATGAAATAAAACTAGGTTCTAATAAATTGGCTATCACTCCTAGTGTATACGCAAAACGTGCAGATGATAAAACTCTATTTATGACTTATCCAAGCGATGGAGCAATTGCACTTCCATCTTACATTTGTGCCAATACATCAATTGACGAAGAAATTATGATAGAAGTAATAAGATCTATTATTTCAAAAGATTTTTGCGATTTTTTCGTAAAATCAGCTTCGCTTTTACCTTGTATAATTGATACTAAAGACGATGAACTTGTTAAATGTAATGATTATAAATTTTTGTATCCTGATAAAAATTGGCTTGATAGTGTATCTTCAGACGAATTCTTTGAACTTTATAATAAATATGTATAAAAATAATTGCTATGTGTAAAATTGAAACATAATATTTAATGAATTATTCTGTAAGGAAAATCTTAGATTATCGCACTCTAGAGGAAAAGTTTGACGAAGAATTATATGTTATTTAAAAAGAACTGCAAAATTAATTGCAGTTCTTAATGTAAATTAAAAATAACGGTAGTTCAATTTGTTATAGCAATTTATAAATAAAATCATTTTTTACAACTAAATTCTAAAATCTCTTTGTCCTTTTTCTATATCATCAAGCCATCCTACGATTTTATTTTTTACGACTTCATTAGGAATATTCTTGCTTTGTTCTTTGATTAATTCTTCTCCAACTTTTTTTGTTTCATCAGAAGCATAGTCCATAAGGAATTCTTTAAGTGTCATCAAAGCATTTGGATGGCAACAGTTTTGGATTTGACCACTCTTACATAGTGACATAAATCTATCTCCTGTTCTTCCTTCACGATAACATGCTGTACAGAAACTAGGGATATATCCCATTTCCATAAGCCATCTTACAACTTCATCTAAAGTACGTTCATCACTTACATCGAATTGTTCTGTATCGTGAGGTCTCACTTCAGTTTCATATCCTCCTACAGATGTACGAGAACCTCCACTTATTTGAGATACACCAAGTTTCAATACTCTTTCACGAAGTGCTTGATTTTCTCTTGTAGAAATAATCATACCTGTATATGGCAAAGATATTCTTACAAGTGCACATAATTTAGCGAAAACATCATCATCTATTCCATTGTCGAATGTAGAAGGATCTATATCATCAGCACGCTTGATTCTAGGCATGCTTACTGTATGAGGTCCTACTCCATGTACAGCTTCCAAATGTTCTGCATGCATAAGTAGTCCTGCAAATTCATATCTATATAACTCAAGTCCAAATAATACTCCAAGACCTACGTCATCTATTCCACCTTCCATAGCTCTGTCCATTGCTTCTGTATGATAATTATAATCATGTTTTGGACCAGTTGGATGAAGTTTTAGATAGCTTTCTTTGTGGTAAGTTTCTTGGAATAATATATATGTTCCTATTCCTGCTTCTTTTAATTTTCTATAGTTTTCAACAGTAGTAGCTGCTATATTTACATTTGCTCTACGAATTGCACCATTTTTATGATTAATAGAGTAAATAGTTTTCATAGATTCAAGAATATATTCTATAGGATTTGCTACTGGATCTTCGCCAGATTCTATCGCTATTCTCTTATGACCCATATCTTGAAGTGCAATTACTTCCTTTTTGATTTCTTCTTGAGTCAATTTTTTTCTAGGTATATTCTTGTTTTGATTGTGATATGGACAGTATACACATCCATTTATACAATAATTTGAAAGATAAAGTGGTGCAAACATTACTATTCTATCTCCGTAAAACGCTTGCTTTATTTCTGCTGCTAATTCGTACATTTTTTCGATTTTTTCAGGAATTTCGCAAGCTAAAAGTACAGATGCTTCTCTATGAGTAAGTCCTGCACAGCTTACTCCATCTTTAGTTTTTCTAGGTCTTGCTTTTTCTAGTAAACTGTCTATAAGTTCAACGTTGTCCTTGTTCTTTTCTGCGTATTCTAATGTGTCAAGCACTTCTTGATGATCAATAAATTCATCAGCTACAAGTGATTTAGGATTGTACATAATTTTATTCTCTCCTTCAAAATGTGTATTTTTGTGCTCACCAGAACGTAATACAAAACTTTTTGAAATAACTATAATTTTTATTGCTATAAGACTTGCAACATTGTTTTTAATATAAGTTATCGCAAGTATTATTTTTTATTGTAAGTTGAATATGTTGCTTTTGCAAATACGCCTTCTAATCTTCCAATCCTGCCTGTTAAGGCATTTATCACATTATTAGGTGCGTCAATGGCAATACTCATTATGCTCAAATGCTTTTCGCGATAAGGTATTCCCATTCTTCCTATGATAAACTCCGAATATTCATGCAATATAGCATTTATTTCGCTTGCCTTATCAAGATTTTCTACGATTATACCTACAATAGCCACTCTTTTATCTGTGTTTTCCATAAAAAAACTCCCTCTTTTTCGCAAAGAGAGAGTCTATCTATTACAAACATAAAGTGTAGTTTCAAAGTTTTGTAATATTTCTCGCTCTCTTTTGCGTCAATATTAATTTTCGCATTAGATGAACCTCTACCTAATTTATATAATAAATATCATATAAAGTCAATATGTTTGATAAAAAATTATTAAATATTTTTTACTTTTTCAATAAAATTATATTTATATTTATCATAATTTTATATTTATCATAATTTCGGATAATTTCGGATGCTAACATTTAATAAATTTTATTTTAAAATTAGCATCCTTTTTCTTCTATTCTCATATATATAATTTATAAATATAAAAAATCTTTTTAGATAATGTTTGATATACATGAAAAATTATTGTTACAGTAATTTATTACAAAACCTTTGTATATCTTTTTATATATATTGAAGCCTATTATTGTTCTTGTTTTACTTGACATCGACATTGTTCTTGTTGTTCTTGTTGTACTCTACATCGACATATTGATGGAGAACTTTTTATATCTCGATATTCAAATATAGCATCCTCTATATTTTTTAATTCGTATTCACCTGTATAGTATGTGTACTTTTCAACTTTATTAACTTTATCAACTTTATAAGGAACTATAAGTATCTTTTCCTCTACATGAGAAAGTACTACATAGTGTTCATTTTCAATCGTAACAAATTCATAATTTGTTTTATCTTTTACTGATTTATACAACGTAAGTGTTGCACCTATTACCATAATTGATATAGTTGAAATAAAACAAAATATAAAAAATGGTCGTACAATTTTTTTCCATACTGATTCTATTTTGCTATTTAAGAAATTTATTCCTACCATTGTTATAATCGGCATTAAAATTATTGACCAAACTATTATCTGAATTATTATTTCAGAATGTTTAATTGAAAAATTGATAATTGGTTCAAAACCAAATACCATAATTGCTATATTAAAAGCAAAGTAAATCACAAATTTTGATAGTAGTGGTATATGTTTTTTCCATGTTGATTCTTTTTTTATATTTGATAAATTCATTCTTAATGTTGATGTGATTAATGTTTCAATTGTTGTCAAAATAATTAATATTAACCATATTTTTGAAGGCTCCTTATTTAATCGTTCAAAATACAAATGATTCTCATCTATTTGTTTCACTATTTCTATAAAATTAACTGAATTAACTAAGCTTATTATCACTCCAAATAGAATCGAAAAGAAAATCCTCAAATTTATATTGGATAATTTGTCAGATTTATTTATACTTTCAACTTTTCTCATCGGATTGATTAGTATGAATACTAAAAATATGATAAGAGCTAAATATATAAGCTTATCATTTATATTATAATTAAAATATATACTTGGAATACCATAAAAATTTTGACAATTAATTTGATAATTTCTTTTATAGCAATAATATATTACACCATATACTAAACTTACAATTGATATAATAATATCTTTATTTTTTTCAATAAAATTAACAAATGCATTATAATTATTTTTTGTATAATATTTCTTACAAATTTTTCTTCCGATTTTGTTACTTTTTTGTTTTTTATTGTTTTTTCGACTCATCTTAAATTCCTACCTCCTTTAAATAATAATTCTATGTACTATCTTATAACTCTTTATTAAATTTTATATTTCCTGAATCATAAATTTATTATGAGAACTAGATTTTCGTTGAAAAACGAAAATCTATGTTCGAACCAATTAGGAAACTTGATTACGAAAATCATAGATTTTCTATCTCAGTTTTTTCAAGACTTATTTTCTTGGTTTTATTTCAAGTTCCTATAAGTCTTATTATGAAAATTATTTATTCACTACAACAGTATCTTTATCTAAGTTTTCAATAATATATCTAAAAACAACTTACTACAATATCAGATAATATAGTACATCTTCTTACCAATCCATCAAATTTTCTCTATATATTCTTAATATTCCTCTACATCTTCATATACTTTTTTCTATTCACTGTAAACTTGATAAC
>JAISUA010000262.1 GCA_031272305.1 Clostridioides sp. | reverse complement strand
AAGAAGTAACTTAGAAACAGAATTACAAATGGAGTTTGATGCAGGAGTGGATGAGGAAGGAGAGCAAGTATTAGAGCTTAAGAAAATAAGCCATGTCAAAGGAATAGCAAATGATGAGGATATATTTGCAGTAGCACAGTCGCTGATATCACTTCAAACAAGAGATAATACAAGAATAATAAGAGTAGATCAATCGCTGTTGAATAGCAACTAGAAAAAAATAGTAATCAAATTAATGATAAGAATAGAACGATTACTATTGAATAGCAACTAGAAAAAATAGTAATTAAATTAATAATAAGAGTAGATCAATCGCTATTGAATAGCGACTAGAAGAAAACAGTAATTAAATTAAGCTAAGAAAAACAAATTGGTTTGAAGTCAAATTAAATTGTATATCAAAGGAGGAAGTTATATGGTTATTACGAAAAAAATTATGTTAGGATTCAAAGATGCTATAGGAAAATCATTTTCAATTTCGCTAGACAGTCCAAAAAGCGATTTAACAGACGAACAAGTTAAAAATTGTATGCAACTAATTTTGGATAAAAATATTATAAAAATAAATGAAAATGAATTAGTTGCATTAAAAAGTGCAAAAGTAGTACAAACAGCAGTAGACAAATTTAACTTGGAATAGAAATAAAGTAAAAAATAAATCATAAAATAAAAATCTACATCCTTGAAACAGGCTCTTACGTTGATTCGTGAGAGCTTATTTTTTTAGAATAAAAAATAACGGAACAAGGCAATACTTTATCTATTTAGATAAGCTGAAATTTGAAGGGAGTAGTTTTATGATTGAAATATAAGTTTTTGTATTAATTTTTGAGAAATATTTTTTATATAAAATGAAAAACTATAGTTCATTTTAAACAAATAAAATTGTATAATGCAAATATAATAACACATAAAGTTCCACTTATGAGAAATAAAGAAAAAAGATATAAAGTCATAGATAAAAGTATCGACCTAGTGCAACAAATAGAAGACCAAAGAAAGAAAAACCAATGTATAGATTTGCTATATGGATTATAACTAAAAATCATATGTAAAAAATGTTTTAAATAATAAATCTGTATAAAAATGATCTTGCGTGAAATAGCTGACGAATGTTGTTTGTAAGATTCGAGTTGAGCTTGACTCCACACGAATTGTTGAATCATCGAACGAATCCAAAAATAATTTCATCAGCTATTCTATTAATAGCTTTATTATAAAAAATCGAATATAAACATTATCCTAATAATATCTTTACACTTCCTTTTTCTCAAAAAGATTACAAATTCAAGATTTTTAAATCAGTTCATATGTGTTATACTTATACTTGATAGAAATGACACATAATTGGTTATATATTTTTAATATCTAATGAGAAGTATCATTTCATTAAAAATAGATAAAAAAAATAGTCTTGAAAAATTAAGATGGAAACAAGTATTTTCTTATTGTTTGTCTATTTTATCTATTGTATTTGATTATAACAGAGAATATAATTTTTCAATGAAAATTTTGTTCTTATAATTATGTTTAAGAAAGGTCGTGTTTTATTTGAATATAAATCAAGTTTTAAGAAACGAATTTTCGCTCAGAGATGAGCAAGTTACAAGTACTATCAAACTTATAGATGAAGGAAATACTATTCCTTTTATAGCGAGATACAGAAAAGAAGCTACAGGTGGAATCGACGATGTTATTCTTAGAAAATTTCACGAGAAGTTGATGTATCTTAGAAATCTTGCTCAAAGACAGGAAGATGTAACAAGGCTTATCGACGAGCAAGGAAAGCTTTCAGAGGAGCTTAAGCAAAAAATAGAAAAATCAACTACAATGCAAGAAGTTGAGGATATTTACGCTCCATACAAACAAAAGAAGAGAACTAGAGCAACAATTGCTAAGGAAAAAGGGTTGGAACCATTGGCTCTAAGTATACTTAATCATCAAATATCTGATGAGGATTTTGATTTGCAAGTTAGCTCATATATAAATGAAGAATCTGGCGTAAATAATGTGGAAGAAGTTTTGCAAGGAGCGAACGATATTGTAGCTGAAGTTATTTCAGATGATGCTGACGTTAGAAAATTCATAAGAAATCTTATTTTGCGTGAAGGTTTAGTGAATTCTAAAAATGCCACTGAGGAATCAAGCGTGTACGATATGTACTATGATTATCAAGAATCAGTCAAAACAATTGTTCCACATAGAATACTTGCACTGAATAGAGGAGAAAAAGAAGGATTTTTGAAAGTAAAAATAGTAATTGATATTGAAAAAATATTTGATTACATACGAAAGAAATATGTTGATCAGAGTTCGAAAAAATCAGAAAAGATCATCATTGAAGCTATGGAAGATTCTTATAAGCGACTTATTTTTCCTTCTATTGAACGTGAAATTAGAAATACTCTGACTGAGAGAGCAGAGGAGAGAGCTATAAGTGTATTTGGAAAGAATCTAAAATCACTTCTACTTCAATCTCCAATCAAAGACAAGGTTGTGATGGGATTTGACCCTGCTTACAGAACTGGTTGCAAGATAGCAGTAGTCGATAAAAATGGAAAACTTCTCGACTTCACAACAGTCTATCCTACGAAACCTCAAAATGACGTTGAAGGAGCGAAGAAAACTCTTATTGATTTGATCAATAAATATAATATAGATATTATTTCAATAGGAAATGGAACTGCATCTAGAGAATCAGAAATGTTTGTTTCAGAAATGATAAAAGAATTGAATGTTAGCTATGTTATTGTCAATGAAGCAGGTGCTTCTGTTTATTCTGCATCAGAGCTTGCAAATGAGGAACATCCAGATATCAATGTGTCTATAAGAGGAGCTATTTCGATAGGAAGAAGACTTCAAGATCCTCTTGCAGAGCTTGTAAAAATCGATCCTAAGAGCATAGGCGTTGGCCAATATCAGCACGATATAAATAAGAAGAAACTTGAGGAAACTTTGGATGGAGTGATTGAAGATGCAGTAAATTCTGTCGGAATCAATGTAAATACTGCTTCTTATCCTCTGCTATCTCATGTTGCAGGCATAACGAAAACTATTGCTAAAAATATAGTAGCCTACAGAGAGGAAGAAGGAGAAATATCTTCAAGAGCTGAACTAAAAAAAGTTAAAAGACTTGGACCAAAAGTTTTCGAACAATGTGCAGGATTTTTGAGGATTGCTGATTCGAAAAATCCTCTCGACAATACAGGTGTACATCCTGAAAGTTACTCTGTATGTAAGAAAATGTTGGAGTTACTAGGATACACTTTGAAAGATGTTGATCAAAACAAAGTTTCATCAAGTGAATTTGACGAAAAAATTAAAACTTATGGTTTGAAAAATATTTCTAAAGAGCTTGAAGTTGGAGAGTTGACACTCAAAGATATTATTGCAGAAGTAAAGAAACCAGGTAGAGATCCTAGAGATGAAGGCATTATGCCGATTCTTAGAAAAGATGTGCTTACAATTGAGGACTTGCAAGAAGGAATGATTCTAAGTGGAACTGTAAGAAATGTTGTGGATTTTGGAGCTTTTGTCGACATCGGCATAAAAGGCGATGGACTTGTTCATATATCTAAAATGGGCAAAAAATTTATCAAAGATCCTATGGAAATCGTATCTGTAGGTGATATAGTAGAAGTAAAAGTAATTGGCGTCGACTTAAATAAACACAGAGTATCATTAGAATTACAAAACAATTAAGTATGAAGTTAGATAACGAAAAGAAAACAATTGAGTCTAAAGTTAGATAACGAAAAGAAAACAATTGAGTTCAAAAGTTGATAATGAAAACAAAACAATTGAGTTCAAAAGTTGATAATGAAAACAAAACAATTGAGTTCAAAAGTTAGATAATGAAAATAATT
>JAISUA010000220.1 GCA_031272305.1 Clostridioides sp. | reverse complement strand
TGGAATAGGAGTGTTCCAATGCTTGGCACTTATACCTGGAACTTCTAGATCAGGCTCTACTATAATTGGAGCAGTCTTGCTTGGAGCATCAAGATATGTTGCAGCAGAATTTTCATTTTTTATGGCTATACCAACTATGTTTGGTGCAAGTGTGCTTAAATTATTAAAAGCAGGTATATCATTTTCAGGACTTGAATGGATAGTGCTTCTTACTGGATCTGTAGTTGCATTTGTTGTATCAGTTGTTGTAATCAAAATGTTTATGGATTATATCAAGAAACATGACTTCAAAGTATTTGGATATTATAGAATTGTACTAGGAATAATCGTATTGGCGTATTTCTTTTTTATATAGTATAAAGAAATTTTGTAAAGTAATTATAAATTAAAGAGATATAATATCATAATTGTAAATAAAAGATATATAATATCCTAAAATTAGGATATGAAAAATAACAGACAATGGCTCATACTAGAAATGCAGTGTGAACCATTGTCTGTTTTTAAAGTTCAATAACTATTAATTATTTCAAGTCTATTTTTAAAGTTCAATAACTATTAATTATTTTAAATTTGTTGTTAAAGTAGCTATAAGTATTAATTATTTATTTTTTTCGCTTCTTGCATAGAAAAATGTTCCTATTGAAAGAAAGACAATTGTAAGTACAACGATTGCAAATAATGTCACACTTGGATTGAACATCACGACGTTTGTATACTCTTCTGTGCCTCTGTAGACTACACTACGAGCGAGGTCAAGGCAATATGTCATAGGTAAAACTCTGCTTATCCATTTCAAGATTCCTTTAGTATTGTTGATAGGAATAATCGCACCACTTAGGAACATTTGTCCCATTACCAACATCATAATCACAGCGTTTGCTATTTTTTTATTTTGGATAAATCCTATAAAAATCATTGCAACAGATCCAGCAGCAAGGCAGATAAGTGGTGAAAGTATAAGAATTAATAAAAATTGCGAAACGCTAATTGTGATACCCATAAAAATTCCAACAATAACTACACCAAGCATACTTATTATAGCTGCAAATCCAGAACCTAAAGTTTTTCCAATAACTATAGAATAACGGCTGACTGGAGCGACTAGCATAGCTTCGCTAAAATGCGAGTCGTGGTCGTCGACAAGTGAAGCTACTCCATTTGACGTTACTAGAAATAGCATTTGTATCATCATTCCAACTAACATAAACATACCAAGATTGAAATTAAGTCCACTAGCCATATTTTGCATCATATTGCCACCAAGCATTCCCATCATAACGATAGGCATAGCAAGTGACATAATTAACATACCAGGTGTTTTTAAAGCAGTGGATATTTCTCTTGCTGTGACAGCAACGATTGTATTTAATTCACGTTTAATATTCATTATTTATTACCTTCTTTCGCTAAAAATTGTACATAAGCATCTTCCAAAGTTGGTAGACAAACTTTTGGAGTTGGATCGTATTCAAGTGTTTTTTTAAGATTCTCAGGACTTGACAAAGCTGCAATTTTACCATTGTTTATTATGCAGACTCTATCTGCACCTTCTGCCTCATCTATGTAGTGAGTAGTTAGAAATACAGTTGTGCCAGATTTTTGACGAACTTGATTGATATAATCCCAAAGATTTCTTCTAGAAACAGCATCAAGTCCTTGCGTTGGTTCATCTAAAAATAGAACTTCAGGTGTATGAATTAGTGAACGTACAATTTCAAATTTTCTTTGCATACCTCCAGAAAGTTTTTTAATAGGTTTGAACAATGAATCAGAAATTCCAACTATTTCTGCCAAATCAGTGATCTTATTTTTGTATTCTTTTGGCATCATTTTGTACGATGGCATATATGCAAATTTGCCATATAAAGCTGAGTGAAAACGGATATTTTCTTCGGCTGTCAAGTCCAAATCAAGACTTGGTCGTTGAAATATGATTCCTATTTTTTCTCTGACTTTTCTAGCACTTTTATCCAAATCAATTCCAGCGATTTTGATTTCGCCACTTGTTTTGTTTAATGTTGTAGTCAAAATAGAGATTGTAGTTGTTTTACCTGCTCCATTTGGACCTAGAAATGCGAAAAATTCTCCTTTTTCTACATCGAAAGAAATATCATCGACAGCAGGTTTTTTTGTTCCTTTATATTGTTTAACTAAATTTTTTACGTCTATTACTTTATTCATAAAAAAGACCTCCTTGTTTCTTATTTTCTAAGAACATTATAGAGGTCTTTTATAAACTGAATATAAATTTAATGTAAACAGATTGTAAACTGAATACTATATCATATCTAACAAAAAGAGATAATGAGATATTAATTCAAATTGATTGTAAACTCACATCCTTTTTCAATTTCACTTTTGACATCGATTGTAGCGTTGTGTAGTTCGAGTATTTTTTTCGCAATGGAAAGTCCCAATCCATTTCCACCAAGTTCACGACTTCTAGCTTTATCGACTTTGTAAAATTTTTCGAAAATGTGTATCTTATCTTCATCACTGATACCTATTCCATCATCTTTGATAGTTAGAAGATTATTTTTTAGTGTGATTTCGATATTTGATTTTGTAAATTTAATCGCATTTTGTATTAAATTTATCCATACTTGTGATAGAAGTTCTTCGTTTCCGTTGTATTCAAAAGCTTCTAAATCTAAATCAATAGTGATGTTTTTTTGTGTCCACTGTGGTTCGAACATAAGTATGATACTTCGTATTTGTTTGTCTAAACGATAATTTTGCTTAGTCAAATCAACGTTTTCTAGGCTTGAAAGTTTAAGTAAGTTTTCACTTAGTTTAGAAAGTCGTTTGGCTTCATTTTCTATAATTTTCGCATAATGAGGATTGTGTTCATTTTGTAATAACTCTGCAAAACCTCCTATAGAGGTAAGAGGAGATTGAAATTCGTGAGAAACATTGTCAATAAAATCTTGACGCATATTTTCTAGACTGCCTAGATCTCTTACCATTTTATTGAATGCGACTATAATTTCATCGTGAGGACCGTTACCTGTTTCAAGTAATACATTGAAATTTCCTTTTGCTACTTCGTTGAATGCATTCAGTATAGCAGGATGATTGTGATGATGTTCTGTGAATTTTTCTTGGAAGCAAAGTCTTAGGATTGCCATAATTGATATTGACACGAGAATACCTGCTAAACTGCCAGCAAGTTGACGAATGAGAGGATTGCCTATATCCATCCACATTGTAATATAATATCCACAAGTAAACACTGTAATTAAAAACATCAATCCTGCAAGGGATTTCAAAGTGTTTTCTAAATATTTCATATTATCACCTCAGTTGTAATTTCGTTTTTAAATAAAAATGCACTTCTCATAATAATACTTATCCATCACTTAAATAAAATCTAATGAGATAATTCTAGTCGATATCCCAATCCACGAATTGTAACTATATTTATGTTTGGATATCGTTCACGGAGTCTTCCTATATGCACATCTAATGTTCGTTCATTTCCATCGAATTCATATCCCCAAATATCTTCAATTAATTTATCCCTACTCAAAGTTTTTCCTATATTTGATGCAAGTTCAAATAGAAGCTCAAATTCTTTCATAGGAATATTTTCACTATTTACAGTATAGCTATTTTTATCAATTATAAGGTCAGAAACATTTATCAGTTGAGAAGAATTTATTTTATATCTACGCAAAATCGCTTTTATTCTTGCGATAAATTCATCTTTTTCAAAAGGTTTGGTTATATAATCATCTGCACCAAGTGATAGTCCTTTTACTTTTTGAGAAGTTTCCGATTTTGCAGTCAACATCAAAATAGGAAGTTCTGGATAATGAGTTCTTAAACTACTACACACTTCAAAACCATTAATTTTAGGCATCATAACATCTAGAATCACTAAGTCTGGCGAAATATCGTCAATGCCATTTAGTGCTTGTTTTCCATCTATTGCTTCGAAAACATCAAATCCAACATCCTCACAAATTGTTCGTACAAGTTCACGAATATAATTATCATCGTCAACAACAAAAATTTTAGCCATACATATCACCCCTTGTTTTATTATAAATTTAGTTTGTTATATACTATATTAATTATACATTATCAATTTAAATAGATTGTAAACATTTATATGACAAATTTTGTACACTTGTATTTACCTCAAAAAAAGCGTATACTATATAAGTTAAAGCAATTTTGAAATACAGAGAGGAAGTATTAATGGAAGAATTAAAATTTGAAGATTTACAACTTAGTGATGAGATATTAAAGGCTGTTTATGAAATGGGATTCGAGGAACCGTCTCCGATTCAATCACAGTCAATTCCTGCTATTATGGAAGGCAAGGATATTATCGGACAAGCACAAACAGGAACAGGAAAGACAGCAGCGTTCAGTATTCCTATACTTGAAAAAATAGATCCAAACAACAAGAAAGTACAAGCAGTTATTCTTTGTCCTACAAGAGAACTTGCTATTCAAGTATCTACTGAAGTAAGAAAATTAGCTAAATATAAACCAGGAATCAAAGCAATTCCAGTATATGGTGGTCAAGCGATAGATAGACAAATCAAATCATTAAAATCAGGAGTTCAAATAGTTATAGGAACACCTGGTCGTACAATTGACCATATAAATCGTAGAACAATAAAAATGGACAGCGTACAAATGGTTGTACTTGACGAAGCAGATGAAATGCTTGACATGGGATTTAGAGAAGATATTGAGCTTATCCTTTCAAATACACCAGCAGATAGACAAACAACTTTCTTTTCTGCTACGATGCCAAGAGCAATACTAGATTTAACAAAGAAATATCAAAAAGATCCAATCCAAATAAAAGTGGTTAGAAAAGAATTGACGGTTCCAAATATTAAACAGTATTATATAGAAACAAGAGCAACAAATAAATTAGAAGTACTATGTAGACTTATAGATGTTTACAATCCAAAACTATCAGTTGCATTCTGCAATACAAAGAGAAAAGCTGATGAACTAGTAGGAGATCTTCAAGCTAGAGGATATTTTGCTGATGCACTACATGGAGATTTGAAACAAGCACAAAGAGATATAGTTATGGATAAATTTAGAAATGGTACAATCGACATTTTGGTAGCTACAGATGTTGCTGCAAGAGGAATAGATGTTGATGATGTAGAATGTGTATTCAATTACGATCTTCCTCAAGATGAAGAATACTATGTTCACAGAATTGGTAGAACAGGTAGAGCTGGTAGAGAAGGTATGTCATTTACTTTCGTATTTGGAAAAGAAATGCGTAAGATGAAAGACATAGAAAGATACACAAAACATAAATTGATAAAACATAACATACCTACGATTTCAGATGTTGAAGAAAAGAAAGTAGATGCTTATTTCAAAGAGCTAACAGAAACTCTTGAAAAAGGTAATTTATCAAAACATATAGGATGGATAGATGAATTTTGCGAAAAAGTTGACTATTCAGTTGTAGATATTGCTGCAGCACTTCTTAAATTAAGTCTTGGAGAAGAAATAAAACAAGAAATTATTGAAGAAAAACCTTACAGAGAACGTAGAGATTTCGGTGAAAAACGAAATGGTGGCAAAAAAGAAAGAAGAGTTTATGCTGAAAAAGGTATGGTAAGACTATTTATCAATGTAGGTAGAAATCAAAGAGTTCAACCAAAAGATATTGTTGGAGCTATAGCAGGAGAAGCAGGTATACCTGGAAAATTAGTTGGAACAATAGATATTTATGATAAATACACTTTTGTTGAAGTACCAAAAAGAGATGCAAAAACTGTTTTAGAAAAAATGAAAGACATTAAGATAAAAGGCAATAAAATAAACATTGAAAAAGCAAACAGTGGCAGAAAAAACAATTAATTAGAATGAAAGTTGATTATTAAATTTAGAATGAAAATTGATTATTAAATTCTGCAAAAG
>JAISUA010000133.1 GCA_031272305.1 Clostridioides sp. | reverse complement strand
GAAAGTTGTCCGTCTTTTTCTGAAAGATAATAGTTATGAATAATACTTCCTGTGTAGCTATCTGAATTTAATACAAAGTTGTGAACTACAAAATATCTTATAACTTCATCGACATCTACTACATTTTCAATATCTTCTCTTTCATTCAATTTTTTTATAGCTGTAATCAATCGTTTTTTATCAGCATTAGATGTATTAAATACTGCATTATCAAATATAGCTGAATAACTATCACTATCATCATCTACATAAACTAATGATGTAACACTGCTATTTCTACCTCCAAAACCACCTCTTGCACCACCTGTCGCCATTTCCTTCATATCTTTTCCAAGTCCGCCGTTTTGTGCAGCTTCCATAGCCTTTTGCATATCAACTTTTCCATTTTCATCTACAAATTTACTCATATCAGGCATTCCACCTTCGATATTCGCTGGCTGTTGACCATCTACATCTGGCTTATTAATTGTTGATTCTTTATTATTCGCTTGATTACCTATTTTTTCTGCATCTATATTATTTACTTGATTACCTATTTTTTCTGCACCCATTTCATCTGTATCAGGTTTGTAAATCTCACCAAAATTATTTCCATAAACACGTTGTGCAAATGATTCTCCTATTCCCTCTGCTGCCAAATATAGACCCCAATCTTCACCATTCACTTTGACATTGATAAAACTTGATAAAGGAGCAATAGCACCCATTTCATTCATCATTTGATAACAAACATAATCTTTCATATAGGTATTATCTTGAGAAATGTTATTTAATACAAGCATATCTAAACCTTTATAATTGATTTTATTTGAATAATGGTCAAACTCAACTTTAAAACTATATCTGTCTGAATCTGATCTTACAATAGTTGAAAGAGAGGAATTTCCCTTAGGTCTGATTCCAATACCACTTACAGTTTGTCCATCTATAACAACATTTGCTTGTACATATTCTTCATTAATAGCATTCTCTAACATATCATTCCATGTTGACTCATTAATTTGTATATCTATTTCATGAACTTTATCTGTTGAAAATAACGTCGCATACTCAGGAGTTTTTTGTGATTTTACAACACCAAAATTCGGACTATACATAAACAAAACAGAAACAGAAAGCGTAACAATGACGATAAAAATACAAATAACATTTATATATCTGTTTTTAATCAAGAAAGTACCTCCTCTGCTTATAAATTACTACTTATTACTATCCCATATAATCTCCATTGTAACTTACTAATACTACATCAGAAACACCATCTATCACAGATAAATTATTTACAAAAGAAGTATCTTCTGATTTTAAACGAACTTCATAGTGCAATTCTATACTTCCTTTAGTAACTGTCTTACTCTTAACTACACTTTTTTCTACAAATTCTGCAAGTGATGCAACTGCTTTTTTCTCAGTTTTTTCATCTTCACAATGAACAACAACTATATAAGGATTATCATATGATTTTTTGTTTACAAATACAACCAAAACTACTCCTATTACTACACTTCCAAATACAGCTAGAGGTATCATTCCTGCTGCAAGCACAATTCCTACTGCTATTGACCAAAATAAAAACGCTATGTCAAGTGGTTCTTTAATCGCCGTTCTAAAACGAACTATAGATAACGCTCCAACCATACCAAGTGAAAGTACAACATTACTTGTAACAGCTAATATAACAAGTGTAGAAATCATTGTAAGTGCTATAAGTGTCACACCAAAACTAGATGAATACATTACACCTTTAAAAGTTTTTTTGTAAACTAAAAATATAAAAACTCCTAAACCAAATGCAAGTATCAGTGCTATAACCATATCTAGCATACTAACACTTGTTACATTTTCTAAAAAATTAGATTTAAAAATATCTTTAAACGTCATAATTATTTTCTCCCTTCAAATTTATCCGTAAATACGGCAAAGTGCATATTTTGATATTGCTGAAGCTCTTCGACTTCCAATTTGGATTATATCAAGAATGTAATCAGGTATGAATTGGTCGTATTTCACTTCCAAAATAACTATTTCATCACCTGCTTTGATTGTTGGAACATCATCACTCAAGAAATCCGTCGAATAAATTCCTGTGCGAATATCTCTATCAAATGTAATACGTACATTTCCTGCTTTACATACAAATGGCTCACGAATATAATCTACTATAGTCTTAGGTGCTAGTTGTTGACTTCTCATTTTAGAATACAATTCTCTGACAAGCTCCCTATCATCAGTAGACATCCAACTCAAATTTCTAGATTGAATTTTTTTTGTTTCATCCTCAGTAATAATAACCGAACGTTTATAGCATAAACCATTTACCTTGCTTTTTTTTTCAATTCTAATAATCTGAGAATCTCCTATATAACGACGTAATCTGAATTTTTCCCTCTTATTTACTCCATCTATTTTTTCTCTAAGTGCTTTATCATTTGGAGTTTCAAAATATAGACTTCTAACTTTATACTCACCATTCTCATCTATATGTTCATCATGATGAAGTATATGTCGTAATCTATTCCTTAAAACTATATAATCTCCTTGATTGAGACTATGTTTGTACTCATGTCTTGCTTGCATAAACAACCTCCTTCTTTTTTATTTCTGATTTGGCTATAAATAAAGCTATAATATCAATGCCTACATAAATAACCTTTTTTTATCTTGTTTATAGTTTAGAATAATTTTCTTTAATTTATCTTTAATAGGAAAATTTAAAATTTTTTATTAAACAAAAACTAGTTTAATCTATAAACTAGTTTAATCTATTCTTTATAATTTACATTTAATCTATTTTAGAAAATGACTCGTTTTTGTTTTTTACATAAGGTAGATTTACTGTAAATGTTGTAAATCCATCTTTGCTATCTGCTGTGATTTTACCATCAGCTCTTTCTACTATCTCCTTTGCAATAGAAAGTCCTAAACCAAATCCTCCTGTTTCAGTTGAACGTGATGTATCTGTACGATAAAATCTATCAAATATTTTTGGTAAATCCTCTTTCGAAATATCTACACCACTATTAATAACTTTCATTACAGCATTTCCATCTTCTTTTGCTAATTTTACAAAAATCTCACCACCATCATTAGTATATTTTTTAGCATTATCAAGAAGAATGTATAACACTTGAGTTATTTTTTCACTGTCAGCTACTACTACAATATCTTTTTCTATATCACTTTTAAGAGTTTTATTATTGTCATACAAAATAGCTTCTATTGAAACAGATACTTTTTCGCAAATTTCACTCAAATCAAAAGGAAGATAATCTTCTTTTTTTGTATTTTCAGTTCTCACCAAATACAAGAGATCGT
This sequence comes from Clostridioides sp., assembly GCA_031272305.1. Lineage (GTDB taxonomy): Bacteria > Bacillota > Clostridia > Peptostreptococcales > Peptostreptococcaceae > Metaclostridioides. The sequence continues at coordinate 2,691 of JAISUA010000133.1, read as the reverse complement.
CTACAAGTCTTGTTGCACGTTTTAGCTCTGAATGAATATATCCAAACCATTCACTTTGACTTTCAACTGTTTCATCTTTACTTGATATGATTGCATCAATATTAGCTCCAATAATTGCAAGTGGTGTTTTAAATTCATGAGAAGCATCTGCAATAAAAGTCTTTTGTTTATTGTGGCTTTCTTCAACTGGAGCAACAGCACGAACTGAAAATCTATAAGAAATATATACTATTATCAACAATACAAAAAATCCAACACAAATAAGAGTGATGACCAAATTTTTCAATATTTCATTAGTATGAGTTATATCAAGAAAAACAATTCTTGTGTAATCATCAAATTGATTCGCTTGTGCTAAACTTTTATTCTCATTTTTAAATACATTTTCATTGTTGTTTATTTGTTGTTCATTTAAATTAAATATTCTTGATACACTTCCATAGTTATTTATTTGTGATTCTTTTGTATTAATATTTTTAGATACATTTTCATTGTTATTTATTTCTGGTTCGTTTATATTATTAATTTTATTTTCTGATATTTTTGTAAATTTCCATTTCCTACCTTCCAAAGTTATTTTCCCACTTGATTTAGTACCAATTTTTTCGTATGCTTCTTCATAAACCCTATCCTCAAAATTAAGTTGACTATTTATATTTTGAAGATTTCCGTTTTTAGTAAATAAAACAAACGAAACGGAATAATCTGCTGAAAAACGTTCTTGATTATTGATTGGAAGTGGATTGTATCCTGATAAATTTTGAGTAATATCACGATTTGGAAGAAAAAACATCCTAGATATTGTTTGTAATCTTTGATCATTTTCCATCTCAAGGTTTGTATAAGTAACTAAGTAAATCACAGCGAAAGCCACTAATATAACAAAGGAAATTGTAAGTATATTGAACATCATTATTTTATTTCTTAAACTCTTAAACATAACATATTCACTCACTTTCTAGAATCATATAACCAACGCCACGAATAGTTTTAATCTTCACTTTTTTTGATATGATTGAGAGCTTTTTCCTCAAAAATGCAATCTGTACTTGAACGTGACTATCTTCTGCATCTGAATCCCAACCCCACAACTTCTCAATAATAGTTTGAGTAGAAATAGCACGACCTTTATTTATAATAAGAAGTTCAAGAAGTTGACTTTCCTTTAAAGTAAGATGAAAATTGTGACCATTTGCAAACAAATCAAGTGAATTGTAATTCAATTCAATATCTCCATAAATAAGCGTATCATTTGTTGCTACAAGTTCTTTTCTTCTTCCTAAAGCACGAAGTCTAGCCATTAATTCCTCTGTTTGAAAAGGCTTCGCAAGATAATCATCAGCACCACTATCTAGACCTCTGACCTTATCTTCAACTTCTCCCTTCGCTGTAAGAAGTATCACAGGTTTTGTAATATTCTTATTTCGCATTTCTTTCAATACACTTATACCATCGAGTTTTGGAAGCATAATGTCTAGAATAACAATATCATATACATCTGAAGTTGCAAGAATAAGACCACTTTCTCCGTCATGTGCTAAATCAACACTGTAGTTATTCTTTTTTAAAACTTGAGCTACTGCTTTAGCCATATATATTTCATCTTCAACATATAGAATTTTCATGAACTTACTCCTTCCTTAGATTTTATTTCAAGTTCTTATAAGTCTTATTATGAGAACTAAATTTTCGTTGAAAAACGAAAATTTATGTTCGAATATCAAGACTTATTACCTTGGTTTTATTTCAACTTCCTATAAGTCTTATTATATCTATTGAAGCTTTAAAACACCTTAAATTTAAAAATGTGATTTTATACTGTTTTTAGTATAAAACCACATTTTTAAACTATCCTGAATAATTAACATTTAACACTGTCAAAAGTTTACACAAAATATTTTACGCTCAGTATTATTTTTTGAAAACAAATAAATATTCATGTGCTAGCAATAAAAAATTATATTTAACACTATTTGTTTTCCAAAATCCTGTTGCTTTACAATTATGTTGCTCTTTGATAACTATCTCTTTTAATTTAAATCCTACAGATTCAAATATTTTCATCACATCAAAACTCATTGGAACAACATGTCCATTTTTTCGTGTATCACCCATAAGAATACAACAAAATTTATCTTTTTTTAAAACCCTATAACATTCATTAGCCACTTTCTTCATTTCTTCTAAAAAAGGTTTTACATTTAAATGAGATAAATCTCCATCTATATCTTCACTATACTTGATTATATTTGCATATGGTGGATGCGTACAAATTAAATCAATTTTTTCATCTGGTATAAAATCTAAACTTCTAGCATCGCCTTTTCTTAAAAAAACTTTACCTGAATTGTCCCACTCAAAATCGATTTTTTCTCTGCAACGTTCTAACGAAACATCGTTTATATCTACACCTATTATATTTCTATTTAGAAGTTTTGCCTCAACAAGTGTTGTCCCTCCGCCTGCAAATTGATCTAATACCAAATCGTTCTCTTCTGAATATCTTAACAATATATTTCTAGGTATATAAGGTGACCAATTACCTCTATATTTTGCGTCATGAGTTGCCCAATCTCCTCTTTTCGGAAAACTCCATACCGTATTCATTTCTAATTGAAAATCATCAGGTTCCCACTTCTTTATCTTTTTACTTGACATAATTACCTCTATATAAATATTTTTTTCATTATA
>JAISUA010000056.1 GCA_031272305.1 Clostridioides sp. | reverse complement strand
CTATCCATAAAGGTAAAATAAAAATATCCAGTACATTAAATGTGGGATTTTCTACAACATTATTCCTGCCATACAAAAACTTATTATAAAAGCCGTACTTTTGTATATTATCTCCTTTTATATCCCCATTTTATAGGAAGTATGCTAAAGCTTAAAGACATTTTGTAGGTAGTATGTAGAACTTAAAGAAGCTTTAATATTAGGCTCTACACTATTATATGAGACCATATATAAAAAAACTGTTGCAGTGTGATTAAAATCACAGTTGCAACAGCCTTTTTTCATTAGAACAAAATTTTTAATTTAGAACAAAATTTTTAATAAGGACTTATTGTTCTCCTCCACCGCATCCAGCACAACCTGAACAACCAGATGCTTGACCTACCATATTTTCAGGGATTACTCTAAATCCATATCCCATATCTTCTATTGCCATATCTCCAAACATTTTGTATTCGTCAACACTCATGATGAATTTTAATCCTTCAAATTCACATTCTTCATCAAGATCAGTCTTTTTATCAAGTGCAAGTCCGAAAGCAGGACCTGAGCAACTTGTACCTTGATAGAATACTCTTATAGTATCTGGTTTGTCAGTACTAGTTTTTATTATGTTTTTAAGTGTTTCCACAGCATTTTCTGGAACAGTTATCTTCATTTTTTTACTCCTTTGTATTTTTATTAGAAAGAGCTATTTAAAATTGCAATCAATTGCTTTACTCAATCTTTTTTTGGTAACGATATTATTTTTAATAATAATCAAATATTTTGGTAAGTCTATTTTGATAAATATAATAATCATTACCAATTGTATTATACCATAAATTGAAAGTATTATATAGATTTTGCTTATTTATTTTTTAAAATATATAGTACACTACTATTCCAAGTATTAAAGCTGGAATTGTTGTAAGTACCATTGACCATAGTGCAGCTTTTTTATTCATTGCTAAAAGTGGAAACAATGCATCACCATCTTGTGATATTGCATTTGCAACCAATGCTCCTAGAGGAACATTTCCCTTCAGATAAAGTGACATCAAGAGAATTTGTATTCCACATCCAGGTATAAGTCCTAATGCAGCACCAATTATTACACTTATAATTCCACTTGCAAGTACAAGATTTACAAGGAAAGCATCTCCACCAAGTGTAAATATTAAAATATCATATAATATATATGCTATAAAAATCCATGAAATAACAAATGAAATCTGACCTGTACTATGTACCAACATTTCTCTAAGTGATATTTTTTTATTTTTAGCATCGTGAACACTTTCATCTTTGAAAAACTTATTGAAAAATACTGTATATATAATTGATAATCCTATTCCACACACAGCAATAATTTCTTCCATTTCATGAATAGTATCTCCAAAAGGAAGTTCAATTGATGAATGTGCTATAGTCATAAAAATAAATCCTATCAACAATACTGCTATATATAATTTATATCCTATACTATGAGTCAAAACATACGCCAATTTGCTTATATTGCCATGTTCGTGAGCAACTTGTTCAGCTGTTTTGAAAGTTTCTTTTTTTCTACGTAATACACTCTTTGACAACGCACTTTTTCGCAATGCACTTTTTGGAAGTACGATTTTTTTTCTTCTTGAAAGTCTATTATATCCTTTGTTTATATCCAAATGTAGTTTTTCTCCAATTTTGAATACATCTACAAGATATCCTGTAACAACACCTGTGATTACAAGAAGTATTGTAATATACAAAAATAATTTGATATCAGATGACATCAATACAAATGCAGCATCTCCTAAACTCGCTATCAAACTTGATAAAATAGTACCATAGCTAAGGCTACCTTTCATATATAGAGGAACTAAAGCTATTGTACCTCCACAACCAGGAATTGCTCCCATCAAAGCACCAAAAAGTGGTTGTAACTTTCTGTGTTTTGCAATAGTTTTTGAAAATTTGCCACTCGTTATATGATTAAAATACTCGAAAAGAAGTATAAAGAATCCTATCATTGTTCCAATATGCAAGAAGGATTCTTCAGAGGCTCTGAATATTAATTCCAAAAAACAATCATCTCCTTTTTTTATTTCCAAATTTATTATTCAATTGTTTATTTCCAATACTTAATTTTTTAGTATCTTTATTTTTATTAACAAATAATATGTTTTTTATTATCGTTTTTAATAAAATTATTTTTTATAATTTAAGCAACTTGTTTAATAATTTTCTTAAATAATTTATTTGCTCAGATATAGTTAATATCTTTGCTAATTATTTGGTTTTATCTTTTAGATATTGTATTACTTCCTCAATTATCCAATCTGGTGTAGATGCACCAGCAGTTATTCCGACTTTTTCGAAGTTGGAAAAGTCTATTTCTTCTAACTCATCTTTAGTTTCTACAGCAAATGTAGGAATTAACTCTTTAGAAATTTTGACTAATTTTTGTGTGTTTGAACTATGTTTTCCACCTATAACAATCATAGCATCCACATCTTTTGATAATTCTCTTGCAGAATTTTGTCTTGTTCTTGTTGCAGAACAAATAGTATTAAAAAATTGTTTGTTTTCAACTTTATTTTCTATTTGAGCAATAATTTCTTCGTATAGATTTAGATTGAATGTTGTTTGAGCTACTATACAATATTTTTTACTATTTTCCAGTTTTAATCCACTAACCTGTTCTAATGAATTAATTATTATAGCTTTATTGTCACACCAACCATTTATTCCTATTACTTCAGGATGTGTTTTATCGCCTATCAGTATTATTTGATATCCTTTGTCGAAATGATCTTTCACAATAAAATGTATCTTTCTAACATAAGGACAAGTTGTATCTATTATTTGTATGTTTTTTTCGTCTGCTTTATCATAGATTTTTTTCTCAACGCCGTGAGATCTTATTATCATTTTTGATTCTTCCGGAACTTCTGTTATCTCATCTAAAGTAACAAGTCCATTTTCTTCAAATCTTTGTACTACTTGTTTATTATGAATAAGTGGACCTAAGGCGTAAATATTTTTTCCATTTGATTCTACAATTTCTTTCCAAACCAAATCCATTGCTCTCTTTACACCAAAACAGAATCCAGCATTTTCTGCAATAATTATTTCCATTATAAGTCTCCTTTTTAAAATTAAATTCATTAAGAAATTCTATAGATTATTCGTTTTTATTTTATTGTAATTTGCTTCAATTATATCCATAATGTTTTGCGAAATTTTTTCGTAATCTTCATTTTTTAATTTTTGACCAAAATATTCAGATATATCTACTGGTTTGTCAATATATATGGTTACTCTTCCAAAAAATTTATAATCAGAATAAATTGTAACAGGTACAATAGTGGATTTTGTTTTAATTGCAAACAAACCAAGTCCTGCCTTAGCTTGACCGAAATCATCATTCTTCACTCTTGTTCCCTCTGGAAAAATTCCCAAAACATATCCATCTTTTACTGACTTGATTATGCTTTTTATAGTAGAAACTTCTGGTTTAGTTCTATTTATAGGTATAACATTAAGTTTTTTTAAAAACGCACCAAATAATTTATTTTTAAAAAGTTCTTTTTTGGCAATGGCTGCTATTTCTCTATTCATAACAGAACACGCAATAAAAACAGGATCCCATAAATTCTTATGATTAGCAGCTATCACAATATTACCTTGATCGCAAATATTTTCTTTGCCAATTATTTCATACTTAAAGGCTATATGACAGAATCCATTTACAATCTTCGTTAGTACTCTATATAAAGTCAAATTCTCATCTCCTTACTTTTTTATTATATTAATTATATATTCAACAATATCATCTATAGTTTTTCCTGTTGTATCAATCTCAATTGCATCAACTGGTTTTATTAAAGGAGAAACCTTTCTTGTTTTATCAACCAAATCTCTCTCCTCAATTTCTTTTATTATCTCGTCCAAATTTACATCGAATCCTTTTTCTTTTAGCTCTTTATATCTTCTATTACCCCTTTCTTCTGGAGTGGCAATCAAGAAAAATTTGTAATCGGCATTTGGAAATACAACTGAACCTATATCTCTTCCATCCAATATTGATGAAGCATTCTCTCCAGTTTTTCTTTGAAGTTTTACAAGTATTTCTCTTACCTCTGGAATTTGAGAAACTTTAGCTACATTATTACTTACTAATTCTTCCCTTATTGCATCATTAACTATTTTATCATCAAGATAAATATTTCCTTCTTTGAAATCAATTTTCGAATTTATAGCTATGTCTATCACTGCTTTTTTATCTTCTATATCTACATTTTTCATTAAACATTTTAAAGTAATTGCTCTATACATTGAACCTGTATCAATATAGTTGATTTGAAGTTTATTTGCAACGATTTTTGAAATAGTACTTTTGCCTGCTGCAGCAGGTCCATCTACAGCTATTAATATTTTTTCTTTTGATTTATACATATTGATAATCCACCTTTTCAATTATTCTAATGCAGAATTTAAAACATCATAGTTATTTTATTCTAATGCAGAATTTAAAACATCACAGTTATTTTATTCTAACGCAGAATTTAAAACATCACAATTATTTTCTATGTGATTAGTATCATTCATTCTAATTATAACAGGACCGTAATCTTCGAATTTTACAATATTTAATGCTGTATTTCCTTGTCTTATATTATATATATTTTCCATGCCAGAATTTAAGAACGAAAGCAACATAACTCTTGCAGTGATTGAATGAGTCACTAAGACAATATTCTTATTATCATATTTTTTATTTAATTCTTCAATCAATTCGTCAGTTCTTTTCTTTACAATATGAAGTGTTTCTCCTTGCGGAATATCTACTTTGTGAGGTTCATTTCTCCATACTTTATAGATTTCACCATAATCTTCTTGAATTTCGCTTATCAGTTTTCCTTCCCAAACACCGAATCCCATTTCCAAAAGTTTATCTGTTTTTATTACATCTAAATCTAACTCATTTCCTATTATTTCAGCTGTTTGATAAGC
>JAISUA010000022.1 GCA_031272305.1 Clostridioides sp. | reverse complement strand
AAGTTGATTGATAACTCCAACAACTAGTATAGCAAAATCTACTTCTTCAAAAACGATTTTTATTCTCTCTGAAGATAATCTTGAAAAATCAAGAAGCTCTTCAACAAGCCTTATCAACCTAGAAGTTTCATCTTGAATAATTCCCAAACCAAGAGAAAGTTCATCTTTTGTGATATTATCAAGACTTAAAGTTTCACTCCAACCTTTTATAGAAGTCAAAGGAGTTCTAAGTTCGTGTGATATTGACGAAATAAATTCATCTTTAACTTTTTCTCCTCTTTCAATTTCATGAGCCATATATTCAAACGTCTGTGCTAGTTCTCCTATTTCATCATCAACATGTAATACATTATTGAATTTTACTTTATAATTTCCATTTGCAAGCTGAGTTGCAAGTGATTTAAGTTCGATTAGAGGATTTACTAATGTTTGAGCAAATCTAAGACTTATAAGTACTCCTATAAGCAAAATAACAAAACCTGACAAACCTATTATAAGAGCTTGTTTAACAATTGCTTTGTCTATTTCTTTTAATGAAATGGTAAATCTAACTGCACCATATATTATATTATTTGATTTAATTGCAACTGAAACACTCATAACATGTTCATTCGTTCCTTTTATCCTATAAATATATGGTTTATGTTCATCGCTATTTTTGAGTGCACTCTCAACATCCTCTCCATATATTTTTTCGTTGTTACCTTTGAATCCGTATTGATCCAATACAAGATTTCTATTTTTATCTATAAAAGAAACTCCAAATTTAGCAGTCTTACTAGAATCCTGTCTTTCAAAAATAGTATTGATTTTTCTTTCGAATCCAACAGAGCCAAGTGTACTCGAAGAATAATTCCATTCTGTGTAATTTACCTGTGCTTGAAGTTGTTGTTCAACTGAACTATAGTAACTATTTTGAATATATATTGTAAATAATATCTCAAACAATATAACCATTATAAAAACTAGCACTATATAATTTTTTATTACTTTCTTCCTTAGACCTTGAAAATGAATATGGACTCTTTTATTATTAATATTAGTTTCCACTAATCTTCTTCCTTTCTAAAACAATATCCATATCCCCAGACTGTTTGTATGAACTTAGGTTTTGAAGGATCGTCTTCTATCTTATTTCTTATTCTTCTTATGTTTACATCGACAATTTTATAATCATAAAGATAATTTGTTCCCCAAACTTCGTCCAATATTTGATCTCTACTTAGAGATTGATCTTTATGAGTCATAAGAAATCTTACAAGAGAAAATTCAGTAGGTGTAAGCTCTACTTCTTTGTTATTTTTATATAATTTTCTCTTAACAAGATCCAGTACAAATGGATGCAAAGAAATCTCATTTGATGTACTTTCTTCTTTATTTACTCTTCTTATCAAAGCTGACACTCTTGCAGTAAGCTCTTTTATACTAAAAGGTTTGACAATATAATCATCTGCACCTGAAATAAAACCTTCTATTTTATCTTCTTCTTGAGATTTTGCAGTAAGCATAATTATTCCCATTTGATCGTAATTTTGTCTAATATATTTGCACACTTCTATACCACTCATATCTGGAAGCATTACATCCAAGAGTGCAAGTGTAATGTCTTTTTCATTTGTTACTTTTTCTATAGCTTCATTTCCAGTTCCAGCTTCTATTATTTGATAGCCTTCTCTTTTTAAATTGATACTTACGAAACTTCTAATACCTATTTCATCTTCTAATACTAGTATTTTTTCATTCATATAAAATTCCTCCTTTTTAGCAGTTTTAATACAATTTTAGGATCGTGTAAATATTTTTGTGAAAACTCCAAGTAATATATATTTCTTTTAGTTTTTAATATGTCTTTATTTTTATTTTTGTAATAAAATTTTTTGCTACTTATTTTTTATTCAAATATAATAGAAAAACTATCCTTTATATTCTCTTGAGTTAGTTTTAATTTTTTAAGTTCATCATAATCATTTATCTTATAATAATAAGAATAATTTTCATAATCACATAATTTTATTTTGTTTGAAACGACTGTTTTATTTTCAGCTTCTAATTTTGTATTTTCAATAATGATACTAAATAGATTTTTTCTGTAATCAAATTCATCGTCATAATAATAAAAATTGAATTGACAACTGTTTTGCTTACTTAAATTTTCGTTATCGTTTTCTACAAAAATTTTCCCTTTTAATTTATCAGCTATTTGTACTTTGAAATTATAATTATAATTGTAATAAATTTGTTTCCAAAATTTAAAACTATTATTTAAAGTATTAAATTTATACCAATCGACGTTTCCGTCATTACTAGCTCTATATGTCATACTATAGTATGGAATCTCAAGTACTCCATCAAAATCAATATCTATTACAGGCATATAACTTGGTTTTGTAATACTTAAATCAAAGTTTTTACTTTGTAATACTCCATCTTTTAAATAAAATACATTTGTTACATAATATCCATCTTGTAAACTAGGAGTATCTACTATAAATCCTCTTTTTATATAACTAGAAGAAATATTTCCTATAGTGATAAATGAGTCTACTAGATTCTTAACATAATCTATTTGCTTAGGTTCTTTATAATTTAAAGTATCAGTAAAATCTGCAACACTAATAAATGCCTTGCTATTTTCTGCATTGAAATACATCATAACTATGTCTATTTTTTCATCGCTGTCTACATTTCCAATAGCGATTTTAAGATCGTTGAGATTATTCTCTTTCACCCAATTTGGTTCTGAAAAATTTAATTCTTCT
>JAISUA010000253.1 GCA_031272305.1 Clostridioides sp. | reverse complement strand
ATCTCATTTTTCGTATTTAAAAGAATTGCTTTAAAAATTTCTTTATCCAAAAATCGTAGATTTTCTGAATAAATCTTAAATACATCCTCAGGCTTTGTTATTCTAAATTTACTAGGCTTATAAGAAGATACTCTTTTTCCAAGTTCTAAAGACGCCTTTATTATCGTCGCCTTAGAAAAACCAATTCCATCAATTTTACAAAGTTCCTCAATAGTCAAGTATTCAAGATTTCGTATACCTTGTGAATCAAGATTAATGATCTCACTTGCAAGTTCAACAGCGTTTTTCCCTTTGCTTCCAGTTCGAATTATTATCGCTAATAACTCTGCATTTGACAAATACTTCACGCCATTGGCAATCATTTTTTCTCTGGGTCTTTCTTCAAGGTTCATTTCCTTTATTCCCATTTTTAAATCAATAGGTTTACCCAAACATAATCACACTCCTTTAGTTTAACACTGTACTCTAATAATTTCAATAGCTTGTCAAACATTTTAAATATTAAATTTATATTAAGATTATTTTTACAAAATATATAACACATTTTTTCAACAAACTATTTGAGTTAATACTTAAGTAATTTCAAGTAAAAATCTATTATGTATTTTAATACACAAAAAAAGTATGGATTTCTCCATACTTCTATTATTTCCAAATAATCTTATATTTAATGTCAAATTTGAAATTATTTTTTGTTTTTTTGTTGAAAACATTTTATTCTTCTTCTGGTTCTTTCACGATAATAAATTCTGGTTCTATTTCTTCTGGTTCTACTGCATTTACTGTAACTTGTTCTAATTTTATTTCATCAGTTTTCTTAGAAGAAATATCTGTTGTTTTATTTATTTTTGCAGAATCAACTTTTACTTCTGTTTCTTTTACATTTTTAGGTTCTGCATCTTTTTTTATTTTTTTATCTTCTATATTTTTGCCTTCTACTTTTTCATTTTCTGATTTTGTTTCTTCTAGCTTTTTATTTTCTGTAGCCTCATCTACTAATACTTTGATTACTTTAGTAGGACATTTCTTTACACAAGCTTTACATTGAATACATTTGTCAAAATCTATAGATGCAAGTTTATTTTCAAATTTTATTGCATCAAATTTACAAGTTTTTGCACAAAGTCCACAACCTATACATCCTGCACTACATTTTGATTTGACATCCTTACCAAATTCATTGCTGTGACAAGCAACTACAACTTTTTTACTAACAGGCTTAGAAATAATTATATGTTTAGGACATGCTTCCATACATTTTCCACAGTTTACACATTTATCTTCGTTGATAACTGCTAGACCATTTACTATTTCTATAGCTCCAAATCCACAAGCTTTTTTACAAGTTCCTAAACCAAGACATCCATATTTACATGATTTAGGTCCTTGACTAAGTTGTGCTGCAACTCTACAATCTTCAATTCCTTCATAATCGTATTTAGTTTTAGCAGTATCACAATTTCCAGCACAAATTACACTTGCTACTTTTCTTTCACCTGCTTCTACTTCAACACCCATAATTTGAGCTACTTTTTCTGCTACAGCTGCTCCTCCTACAGGACAGCCATTTACTGGTGCTTTATTTGCAGCTATTGCACTTGCAAGACCTCCACATCCAGGAAATCCACATCCACCACAATTAGCTCCAGGTAATACTTCAAGAATTGCTACTACTTTTTCGTCTTCTTTTACTTCGAATTTTTGTGCTGCAATCGCAAGTACTACACCAAATACAAGTCCCATACACCCTAAGACCAATATTGATATTACTATTGAATTCATATTATAAACCTCCGTCCTTATAACTTAATAAGACCAGTAAATCCTAGAAACGCCATAGCCATAAGTCCAGCACTTATAAGTGTTATTGGAAATCCTTTGAAAGCATCTGGAATATCAGCAAGTTCTAATCTTTCTCTTATACCAGCAAATATTACGATAGCTATTGTAAAACCAACTCCAGCACCAAACCCATTTACTATTGTTTCAAGGAAACTATATTCTTTTTGTATATTAACTATTGCTATACCAAGTACCGCACAGTTTGTTGTTATTAGTGGTAAGAAAACTCCAAGAGCTTGATACAAAGATGGACTCATCTTTTTTATTACCATTTCAACAAATTGAACAATAGAGGCTATAACTAGAATAAATGCAATTGTTTGCAAAAATTCTGTGTTTGTTTTTACTAACAACATTTGAACAAAGTATGTCATAAATGATGCCAATGTAAGAACAAATGTAACTGCTACTCCCATTCCTAGAGCTGTGTCCGTCTTTTTTGATACACCCAAGAAAGGACAAATACCAAGGAATTGAGATGTTATAACATTGTTTACAAGAACAATGCTTAGAAATATAAGTAATAATCTCATTTAAACATACCTCCTTACGCTTGTTTTTTATTTCTCAACTTATTGAATCCTGCAAAAAGGAATCCAAGTGTTAAGAAAGCACCCGGAGGTAATATGAATAGAAGCATTGGTTGATAAGAAGCTCCAAGTACTGATATTCCAAATATACTTCCGTTACCTAAAAGTTCTCTCACTAAACCTATCACAGTAAGTGAAACTGTAAATCCTAGACCCATTCCTAGTCCGTCAACTGCAGAAGCTATTGCTCCATTTTTTGATGCAAAACTTTCAGCACGAGCCAAAATCAAGCAGTTAACAACTATAAGTGGTATATAAAGACCTAATTGATCATTAAGAGCCGGAAGATATGCTTGTAACAACATACCTATTATTGTAACAAACGTAGCTATTACAACGACAAAAGACGGTATTCTTATTTCATTAGGTATAACTTTTCTTATTAAAGATATAGCAATATTTGCACAAATTAGAACCACTGCTGTTGAAAGACCCATTCCTAGTCCGTTTATAGCAGAAGTTGTAACAGCAAGTGTCGGACACATACCTATTACTTGTACAAAAGTTGGGTTTTCATCTATTAAACCATTTTTAAATATTTTAAACATTTATACGTGCCCCTCCTATTTTAAATTTACTAACACATTGTTGAAAAGATCTATAGCAGCATTTACACCTTTTGTAACTGCTGTAGATGTAATAGTTGCACCTGATATTGCTTTTATTTGATTATCAGCAGATGCTACACCTTTTACAACTTCAAGTGTATCAGCTTGTTTCCCTTTAAATTGTTCTTGGAATTCTGGTTGTGAAGCTTTTGAACCAAGTCCAGGTGTTTCTGACATTGTACCTGTACTTATAGAACTTATTTGACCTTCATCAGTAAAACCAATTATTAATTCAAACGGTCCACCATATCCACTTGGTGAAGTTTTTACAGTGTAACCTACAGTCTTTCCAGAAGCATCAAGACCTTGATATACTTCAACTATAACAGATTGCACATCACTATCCAAGCTACTTAAGTCTGGTTCAACTTTTTTAAATTCTGTTGCGTCTGGTAAAACATTTTTTCTAAGTTCATCATTCTTGATGATACTTTGTTCTTCAATAAGTTTTTTTGTTGAATTATTTACGGCAGAAAGAGAAAACGAAGCTATGATACAAACTGCTAATAATATAAGTCCTAACTTTATCATTTTTTTCATTACTTAACTACCTCCCCAAATATTCTACCTTTTATGTGCTTGTCTAATAATGGAGTAAGACAGTTAGCAAGTAGTATTGAATAAGAAACACCTTCTGGATAACCACCATACATTCTTATAACTGTAGCTATAACACCAGCAATACAAGCATAAACTATTTGAGCTTTTCTACCCATAGGTGAAGTTGTATAATCAGTAAGCATAAAGAATGCACCTAACATAAGTCCACCTGAAAATAACTCATACACTGCAAAAGTAATATTAAATCCACTAAGCACAAATGTAAGAACAAACATTGTCACAATATACACAACTGGCATAGCGTAATTTATAATTCCTTTATACATCAAATATACTCCACCTAATATAAGTAATATAGCAGATGTTTCACCAAGAGAACCTCCTACATTACCTATTATCAAATCTTGCAATTTAACTCCTGATCCTATAAGTGCAGCAACTCCATCTGGACCAGCTTTTAGAAAACTAAGTGGTGTAGCAGTTGATACTGCATCTATATTTTTTCCTATAAAGTTTACTCCTGTAGTTGTCCAAGCTGTCATTGCTACTGGGAAAGATGCCAATAAGAATGCTCTTGCTGCAAGTGCAGGGTTCAAGAAGTTGTTTCCTATTCCACCAAACACCATCTTAACAACTACTATCGCAAACACTCCTCCTATAAAACACATCCACCAAGGAAGTGAAGCTGGTACGTTGAATGCCAACAGTAACCCTGTAACAACAGCAGAAAAATCTGATATAGTATTTTTCTTCTTTGTTAATTTATTGAATAAATATTCTGAGGCAACTGCTCCAGCTATACAACTTATTATACATATTAAAGCACTTATTCTAAAAAACCATATTGATGCAATAGTTGCAGGAATAAGAGCTATTAATACTTGTTTCATAATATATGATGTATCTTCATTTGTTTTAATATGAGGAGATGATGATACTATTAATTTCTTCTCCATTTAAAATTCCTCCTATTTGTTTTTTGTTACATAACGTTTTATATATTCTTCTTTTTTTATGATAACTAATACTTTTTGCAAATTTTTATATATAAAATTTACTAATTTTTTTATGAATTTTGCAAACAAATTTAACTAACGTTTTTGTCTAGCTCTTATTTCATTTTTTGCAAGTCTAATAGATTGTAACAAAGGTCTATTTGCTGGACATATATAAGTACAGCAACCACATTCAATACAATCCATTGGTCTGTAATTATTTGCACCTTCAAAATCATTCTTAAGAGCATAGGCACTAATATAAAGAGGTCTTAAGTTCATAGGACATCCTTCTACACATCTACCACATCTAATACAGTTAGTTGGTTCTTCTATATGAGATTCTTCATCAGGTAAACATAGAATTCCAGATGTACCTTTGTTTGTAACAACATCTATTGTATATTGTGTGTTACCCATCATTGGACCACCTAAAATTACTTTCCCTACTTTTCCTTCATCTACAAATCCACCACATTGTTCTATAATTTCAGATACCGGTGTTCCTACTCTTGTTATAAGGTTCTTAGGATTTTTGATAGCTCTACCTGTAATAGTAGTTATTCTTTCTACTAAAGGCATACCAGTTTTTATTGATTTTGATAACTGAGCTGCTGTTCCAACATTACTTACTACCGCACCTACTGATATTGGAAGAGCTCCAGAAGGGACTTCTTTTCCTAAGCAAGCATATATAAGTTGTTTTTCAGCACCTTGTGGGTATTTAACTTCAAGTGCTACTACTTCTATTTGTGGATATTTACTTGCAGCTTCTTGAACTTTTTCAATAGCATCAGGTTTATTTATTTCTATACCTATAAAACCTTTATTTACATTTATTGCTTTCATCATTGCAAGTAATCCGAAAACAACTTCTTCTGGTTGTTCAAGCATCAACCTATGGTCAGCTGTCAAATATGGTTCACATTCAGCTCCGTTTAATATAACAGCCTCTGCTTTTGCATCTTGTGGTATAGCTAATTTTACATGAGTTGGGAATGTTGCTCCACCAAGCCCTACTATACCAGAATCAGATACGATTTTCTTTATTTGTTCAGAATCTAATGTTTCTAAATCTCCATAAGGTTTTATATTTTCATCGACTTCATCTCTAAAGTCATTTTCAATTGAAATACAAAGACCTCTTCCTCCTGGAATATCTCTTTCTTCAATCGCAATCACTTTGCCAGAAACTGACGAATGAATATTTGCAGAAACAAACCCTTGTGCTTTACCAATTAATTGTCCTAATTTTACTTCTTGACCTATTTCAACAACTGCACTGGCAGGTGCTCCTATATGTTGTTGAAGAGGTATATAAACAACTTTTGGTGGTTCAGCTTTTTCAAGAGCCTTGTCATTTGCAAGTTCTTTGTTGTACTTTGGATGTATTCCACCCTTGAAAGTCAAAAGTTTCATTAAATTTCCTCCTTACTATCAATTTTCTAAATTTAAATATAAACATCTCTATATAGTATACTACAAATTAAGCAAAACATTAATAATAGTTAAAAAAAAGACGTCATTTCTTTGCTTTTTTTAATATAATAAGATATTTTTCTCCAGAAAATCGTTTTCTGTACACGTTTTCCTACCATTATTTGTATGTTTGCTCTTAAAAAAATAAAATTATAATATTTATTATTGTTATAAAATAAATATTCTATTCTAAAAAAACAAAATTCCGTCTTTTCAGTTGAAAATTTCATTTTTCTTTTAAAAAACATTTTGTTTTTTGATATAATTTTTTTGGATAAATTGTTAAAAATAAAATTTAAATATTAATTAAAATTATGTTATATAAATATTTATAAAAAAAGAATTGGTGATGTTTTTGAAAGATTCGATTTGAGGCTTACATTCACATATAGTGTGAAATCAGAGAACGAATCTAAAAATAACTTCTGATATGACACCATGCAGTTAGTTTTTTAGGTCCAACTTTTTGGAGTCATCTCTTTCACCAACTCTTTTCTTATACTATAGAAAAAAATATTCTATAAGATTATTTATACTACTTCATCGATTCAATAAACAAGCTATATTCATGAATTGATGATATCATATTACTTCTAGAATTTTGATATTCCTTTTTTTCAAATTCACTCAACGCATTTGTAGAATTAGATGAAACTTTTTCTGTAAAATCTAAAATTCCT
>JAISUA010000234.1 GCA_031272305.1 Clostridioides sp. | reverse complement strand
TAATACCATTGTTTTTATACAATTCTAAAACTCTAGACAAACCTAACTTTTTTTTAAGTGCAACTCTTGAAAAAGATAAGCATAAATACTACAGACTATTGAATGATACAAGAAATAATAAATGGGCTGATTGGGTTGAATTTTTTTTAGAAAGTATTAATACGCAAGCAAAAAATGATATTGTGCGATTAAAAAATATAGAAATCTCTTATGAGGATACTATTAACAAAGCAAAACATGTTATAAAAAGCAACAAAATAATTGATATAATTGATATGTTGTACGGAAAACCTATTTGCACAGCAAAAAATATTGCAGAGTTTACAGGTATACCAATTAGGACTTGTAGAAAATATTTAAATATATTAGAAGATGAAAAAATTATTTATTCAGACCAAAAAATAAGAAATAAAATTTATTATAATTATGATTTGTTGAATTTGATTAGATAATTTATTTTAATAGAGAGAATTAACAACGTTTAGTTACGAACCATGTGGAACAGATAAAACAGATAAATATGAGAGAACTCAAGTTTTGGGTTCTCTTTTTGATTTTCAAATGTATATAAGTTTGTATTTTATGAATAAAACTAATGCTAAGTCTATGTTGATTGAGTGTTGTTTTGTTGATGACAAAGATTATGTAAATTTGGTACGAAACTAAACAAAGCATTGTGAAAATTTGTTGAAAGAATCTGTAACAAAAAACTATTATGAAACTATATATGAAGTACAGAAGCAAAAAGGTTATTATACACCGTTCTCTAAGATGGATGATAAGGCAATAAGCGAACTTATAAATTATCCTTGGAGTGGGGCTAATTTTAGCGATAGGATATGGAATAATCAAGATGAGCTTAAAGTAACTCTCAAACAGCAACTTACTAAGTCTATAATAAATGGTAAAGCTCCTAAGCGAGTAGCAAAAGAGCTATCGGATAAAATGGATGTAGACTTAAAAAATGCTATGCGACTTGTTGTAACAGAACACTCTTATATTATGAGTGAATCAAGTGCTTTAGCAATGAAAGAAACAGGTGTAGAGGAATATGAGTTTTTAGCAACACTTGATAGTAGAACAAGCGAAACGTGTCAAGACTTAAACGGTCAAGTATTTAAGCTAAAAGATAGATGTGTAGGTGTGAATGCAAGCCCTATGCACGTTAATTGTAGAAGTACAGAGATACCATATATAGAAAATGATACTAGTATGAGAATTGCTAGGGATGAGGATGATAAGAATATATATGTTCCTAGTGATATACCTTATAAAGAATGGAAAGAATTTTTTGTTGATGGCGACGAACAAAAGAGAATGGAGTATAATCTAGCACCTCCTACAGATGAATTTATAAAAAGTATTGCTGAAAAATATAAAAAGGCGTATACTATAGGTAAGAAAGGTGTAGATAGATTTTATGATGATGATGGTAAACCTATATACCCTCTGAATAATGGAGGCATAGGAAAAGCTAAAAGAAATACCTTAAAAATAGGAACTTTTATAGATAGGTATGGTTATAATGGTGGGAAATATGTAAGTCCAAGAGGGATAGAATTCACAAAAAGAGCATTATCTAGAAAAACAGATATGGAAAATTATCATGTGTTTAAAGTTATTAAAGATATAGAAGTTGAGTATTCAATTATAGCACCTTGGTTTGGTGAAGAAGGATTGGGTGTTCAATATAAATTCGATAAAGTCATTGAGGAGCTGTTAAATGATTTTCTAGAGGAGGTAAAATAGGATGACATTTAAAGATATAATCAAGTTAATAAATAAGTATAATATTTCAGCTAGTTGCTTAGGTTCACATGAAATGGGAAATGATGGGTTTGAAATATATAAAAATAATAATGGTAAATATGAAGTTTATTATTTTGAAAGATACGAAAAAAGTTTTCTATCTATTTGTGATACAGAAAAAGAAGCATGCAAAGCATTTGTTAATCTGATAAAAAATTACGAACCAGAATTTTATAAAGAGGCAGTTAAATATTTTTAAAGCACTTACAGTAGTAGGTGCTTTTTAATACTAAAATAAGAGGTTATGATATGGATAATTTTAAAATAATATATAAAATACTGAAAAGTATTGAGCATTCAATGGACTATGATGAGTTTGATGTAAATTGTATATCCTCTGAAACATTAATGATAAGTTATCAGAGATGGAATGCTATAATTGTTCAATTAGTTAAAAGTGGATATATAGAGGGAATATCATTGATTCGTATATCAGGCAAATATCAAGAACAAGTTAAGATTCTTAGACCAATGTTGACGATAAAAGGACTTGAATATCTAGAAGAAAATATGGTGATGAAAAAAGTAGCTAATACATTAAAAGGGATTATAGATGTTGTAAAATAAAGTGCATACAAATGTGTGTGCTTTTTTATATCGTCATTTTGGCATTGTTGACGTTAAAGAACGAGACAAAAAAAACCGGACTGAACTGGGAAAAAAATGATTTTGAAAGGATAGTATAAAGCATGAAAAAAGAAGATATAAAAGAAGATATAAAATACTTAGGTTTAACAGATGAACAAATATCAAAAATTATAAGTGTAAGTACAGATGAATTGAAAGGCTATATTCCTAAAAGTCGTTTTGACGAAGTAAATAAAATGAAAAAACAACTTGAAACAGATAGCTCTGATAGAGATAAGCAACTTGAGGAGTTGAAAAATTCAAAAAAATACATATACAATATCGCTATAATATATTACTAAAATATTTTTAAATCTATTGAATTAATGTTATAATATTAAGATACTTCATAATAAAAGATTCAATTAAATCAATGAGTTGAATATACGTTTATAAAAATATATTTAGGAGAAAAATAATGAAAAAGATTGAAAAGCAAAATATTGTAGAACAAATTTTTAATATTTTAAAAGATAAAATTATTCAAGGTGAAATCAAAACTGGAGAAAAATTGCCATCTGAAAACGAACTAAGTGCTATTCTTGGAGTTAGTCGATCATCTGTAAGAAGTGCAATACAAAAACTTGTAGACTTAGGAATTGTAGAAAAAAAAGTTGGAATAGGTAGCTTTGTAAAAGATATAAATGTAAATGATTATATTGAACAAATGTCAGAATTTATATTCACTGAAAAAAATATAAATGATATTGCTGAATACAGACTTGAAATAGAAATGATAAACATAAAATTTGCAATAAAAAATATTACTAAAGAGAACTTAGATAATATGAAATTATTTCTTGAAAAAATGCATCTTGCTAAATTAAATAATGACATTGATGTTCGTTCATATTATGATTATCTTTTTCATCTTGAAATAGCTAAAGCTACTAAAAATGAAGTCTTTGTTGTTTCCTATGAATTTATAGAAAAAATTTTAAAACAGTTTACTAAGGAACTTAATATTATATATGTAAATAATTTTATTAGTAAAAATATTGAAGACGATGTTCATTATAAACTTTTGAAAGAAATTGAAAATAAAAATATAGATGCTTGCAGAGATTGCTGTGTTGAAATGTTTTCAATCTATAAAAATGCTTAAATGATAAAATTTTTAAGTAATTGAAAAAGTTAAATTTTTAATATTTATTTTTAGTTGTTTAGTGAATTTTTTAGAATCTTCATAATAATATTTTGGATTCGGAAAACAAAAAAATGAATTACTATGAATTTATAAATTATCTTGAAAACAAAGATTGTAGAATGATTTGTTAGAGTTTTTGAGAAAATTGTAATCTCTAACTTTGATTGATAATGTTGAATTTCTGTAGTATAATTAAAAATATATCTATATTTCAAACATATTTTGGAGGTCACAATGAAAATTAATAAAAAAGCTCTTATTTTAGGATTAAGCGTTTTATTTTCTTCATCATTTTTAATAAATTCAAATTCGTTAAATTCTATTAGTGCTCAGATACA
>JAISUA010000131.1 GCA_031272305.1 Clostridioides sp. | reverse complement strand
CATCCATATCAACAGCTGCTATCCACAAACCTTCTTCTTTTAATTTCTTAATAGTATTTACTAAATTTGTAACCTTACACACAGGCACATATTCAATCGCACCTGCAGACGTTTTATATACAACAGGAGTCACTCCTACACTTCTTCTTTTTGGAATTATTACTCCATTTGCTCCTACTGCATCTGCTGTCCTTATTATTGAACCTAAATTATGAGGGTCATTTATTTCATCCAAAATAATAAAAAAAGGTTCTTCATTTTTTTCCCTCACTGAATCAATAAGTTCATCTAGTTCATAGTATTTATACTCGCTCACTTTGGCAATAACACCTTGATGTGAATCACTAAGACTTATTTCATTTAATTTTTGTTTGTCGACATATTGAATAACAATATTCTTTTCTTTTGCCAATGCAATTATTTTTTTAATCGAACCCTCTTTAGCAGAGTTTGAAACAAGTATTTTTTCTATTTCTCTATCATTTTTTATCGCTTCAATGACAGGATTTCTACCCTCAATATTAGCCATTATCTTTCCTCCAAAATAATACTCTCTACCTAATCATACAAATGTTTTTCAACTTAAATTAAAACTTCTAATATTTTTTTGTATCCAAATTTTCGTATGTAGTAAAATAAAATTCTACTTCTTCATCATTTATATTGCAAATTTTCTTTTCGCTTTCATCTACCAATTTCCAGTTGTCGTCTTCATCTAAATTTGGGAAAAATGTATCAGCTTCTTTATCAGAACTATTTTTTGTAACAATAGCTTCTGAACAATATTCCAAAAGATACTTGTAAACACTTTCTCCACCAATTATATATACATCTAAATTAAATTCTTCAAGTTGCTTTATATTTTTTAATAAAACTTCTTTGCTACCAGTAAAATTGAATTTTTCTTCATCCAAATCTTTGAAATTTGGATCTGAACTATTTAAATACTCTTCATTATTTGTAAGAACTAAATTTAATCTTTCAGCTAAAGGTTTCTTCTTCGGCAGTGATTCAAATGTTTTTCTACCCATGACAACGACATTTCCTATTGTAGTTTCCTTAAAAAATCGCATATCTTCAGGAATTGTCACTAACAACTGCCCTCTGTTTCCAATAGCCCACTTTTTGTCTACATTTACGATTGCCTTCATTTTACAAATTCCTTTCTTGAAATTTTAATCATTTAATATATTCATATAAGCATATTACAGAGTAACTCTGTATTGCTTATATGAATATTTATTCTTTGTACATATTTAATATTTATTTTTTCTTTATCCTGTATACATATTAATGTTGATTTTTCTTTATCCTTCATACATATTTGTTATTTATCTTGATTTTTGAATACATCAAGTTCGATATTGTATATTATGAATTTATAAAAATTTTCTTTATTCTGCTACAGGTATTTTCTTTATTTGTTCGTGTGTTTCGTATCCTTCAAGTACAAAATCTTCTACCTTAAAATCATAAAAATCTTTTACATCTGGATTGATTACAAGTTTTGGTGCTTTGAAAGGTTTTCTTTGCAACATTTCCTTTATCATAGGTATATGTCTATCATAAATATGTGCATCTGCTATTACATGTACAAGCTCTCCTACTTCAAATCCACACACTTGTGCCAACATATGAACAAGAATTGCATATTGTACAACATTCCAATTGTTAGCAACCAAAATATCATTTGACCTTTGATTTAATATAGCATTTAATTTGTTACCTGTGACGTTGAAAGTCATAGAGTAAGCACAAGGATACAAATTCATTTCGTGTAAATCATTATGAACATATATAT
Organism: Clostridioides sp.; assembly: GCA_031272305.1. Taxonomy (GTDB): domain Bacteria; phylum Bacillota; class Clostridia; order Peptostreptococcales; family Peptostreptococcaceae; genus Metaclostridioides. The sequence continues at coordinate 983 of JAISUA010000131.1, read as the reverse complement.
TTGTCATTATTCTTCTGCTATACGGATTGTTTTTTAGATCATAAATAACCCGATCTATTTGGTCGAACTCTCCCTCTTTATAAATGCTTTTCTTTCCTATTTGATAACCATAAGCCTTGCCTATACTTCCTGTTTCATCAGCCCAAGCATCCCAGATATGTGAGTTCAAATCATTTACGTTGTTTGATTTCTTTTGCCATATCCACAGCAACTCATCTACTGCATTTTTTAAATTTGTCGGTCTTAGCGTAAGAATAGGAAACTCCTTTGATAAGTCGTATCTATTGACAACACAAAATTTTTTGATTGTATGTGCTGGTGTGCCATCTTCCCAAACAGCTCTAACAGTTTGTCCTTCCGAAGAATAACCATTTTGAAGTATATCACTACACATATCTATAAATATTTCATCTGCATAACTCAAGTTTATCACATCCTTTCAATTTTTACTTATTATTTTTTCACTTTTATATGCTTTTTATTTATATAAGATTTTGACTTTGTATTATATTCATTCCTTTATCCATAATGTACTCAAGTCTATCATAGTTATTGTCCAAATATAAATATCCTATCAACGCTTCAAATCCTGTTGCATTTCTGTAATCTATAATATCAGCATTTTTAGCTACTGTAGCTGATTTTTGATTTCTGCCTCTTTTATAGATTTGAACCTCTTTTTCACTCAATTCTTCTAGTAAATTTAAAATAATATCTGCTTGAGCTTTCGCTTTTACAAAATTAACCTTCATCTTGTTTAATTCATTTACTTTTTTCTTAGGATACTCTAAAATCAAATGATTTCTTACATACGTTTCGTATACAGTATCTCCAAGATAAGCTAGCACAAGAGATGACATACTATCCAAATCGTTCTTGCTTATACTTTCTTTCGTTAAATTATTCATCAATTTTTATTCCTCTTTATTCAATATACATTCTGATAGTTTTTTTTAAAATTTTAATCTCAAAATAGATTTTGA
>JAISUA010000250.1 GCA_031272305.1 Clostridioides sp. | reverse complement strand
TACATTATGTAATTTATCTATTTCTATATCTTCAACCGATTCTTTTTTTATATTCACTGACTTAGCCATTTTTGTAGCTATTTCAGGTTCATTTGCCAAAGCACATCCTCCGAGTCCACAGCATTGTGTTTTTTCATAAGGATATACGATAGTTTTTTCTATAAATTTAGATATATCATTAATAAAAACTCTTTCTTCTCTATCTGGACAAGGAATATAAAATGCTATTTCATCCATTGATTTATTTTTTGTTCCCTTAACTTTTCGTACTTCATTCAGTTCATATTTTTCAGTTTCATTTAGTTCGTATAATTTCTCATATATAGATATAACAGAAATATCTATTTTGTCCTTTAAGAAATAATAACAATTTGGACAAATCATAATAAGTTCTTCTACATTATTCTTTTTTAATTTAGAAATCATAGAATCAATATTTTTTTGTGCATCTTCTTGTAATCCAAGTTCAAAAATAGGTTTTGAACAACAATCGTAAACTACACCTATTTCATTTTGGAAACATATGTCCTCAAGTTTTTTCAATGTTTTCGGGAAAAAAGCAGAAAAATTGCACCCAGGAAATAACACTGATTTTTTATTTTTAACTAACCTATCTGTTTTACTAATATTCTTCTTAGAATTTATTTTTGTATAATTTGCAAACTTATAAGGATTTTTTTCCCACAATAAACCTTTATATTTTGAAGTATCTAAATTTGAATTTTTTCTCATATTTTGAGCAATTTGTACTCCGTCAATATTTTTGGGACATACTTTTTTGCATATTCCACACATAAAACAACTATATGCCAACTTTGGCTGATTCGAAAACTCGTACAAATCAATGTCGTATTTTTTTAAAAAAAGACAATGCTCTTTGCAAATTCCACAGTGAATACAATTATCAACTTCACACATAGTAATACTTCCTTTCATTTTTATTTTGAGTGAACTGCATCTATTTATCTTTCATAATTTCAGATACAATTTGATGAGTGTACTTGATTTTTTCATCTTGAATAAATTTTATTTCTTCGTGCAATTTCAGAAAATCTTCTTTTGTATCTATATCCATACATTTTTCACCAATACATATACTGATATTCTTTTCTCTTATCTTAGTGACAGTTTCTTCGAATACTGTGCTTATTCCATAATGTTCAACCTCAAAAATCCATGGAATAAATCTCCTCATTCCAACAAGATAATATCCTCCATCCACAGTAGGATTGATAACAATATCATTATTTTCTAATTTTTCAAATGAGTTGTTTATTATATTTTCAGTTATTTGAGGAATATCTGTACCTATAAGTACGATTTTTTCGTAACCTAATGAAAATACTTTTTCAAAAGCATTTCTCATCTTATCTCCTAATGATTCTCCTTCTTGCAAAAAATAATACTTACTTTTTATCAATGTTTTTATATCTATTTTAGCATTTTTCTCTGTTTTATAACACACTATAGGCTCTGCATTTACTGTACTACAAATCTTTGCTATATCTTTTATAAAAGCTGTATGTAATCTTTCACATTCATCTCCACTTAAAAAAGGCATAAGTCTAGTTTTTGTGTAGCCTGCTACAGGCACTCTCGTAAAAATAATAATTGCTTTCTTATCATTCATTTTTTATTTCCTTTGTTTAATTTTCTACTTTGTTTTTTAAAAATTTTCTCTGCAAATATATTCCTGCAAAAGTCACTGCAACAGCTAGTACCCCTGCTATCAAAAAATATTTCCATTTTTCTTCGCCAGCTGTGATTCCTGCAGCACCTATTGTAAAAAAAGAAACTCCAGGCATCATAAAAATAAACGTATACAGCGAATATTTCCAAAAATTAATATCTGTTATTCCATAAGCAAAATTCTGCAAATTGTATGGAAAAACTGGCACCATTCTAGTCACCATAAGTACAAGTATATCTTTTCTATCATCATTTGAAAATAAAAGATTTTTGAGTAACTTATTTTTTTCTAACATTGGTTTTATTGCATCCTTTAAGAAAAATTTCGCAACTAAAAACGCCAGCATAGCACCTAGTGTCGTAGCTAGCAAGCACGCAAAAATTCCACAGATAGGTCCAAATAAAATTCCTGCAATAATTGCAAATGTTACTCCAGGCAAAGCAAGCACAACACATCCAATAATCGTGAATATAGTATATATAACTATTGCAAGCAAATAATTTTTATTTACTATTTCTTTTAAAAATAATAGATTTTCTTGACTAGACAAATACTTAGACCAACCATTTTTTTCGTTTAAAATAATAATACATAAAATTATTGCAATAAATATAAATAACTTTATCAATTTTCGTTTATCTTTCATAATAAATTAGAACATTCCTTTCTTAAAATATAAAATCCAAACAAAACTTATAATAACTTGAAACAGAACCTAAGTAATAATTCTTTAAAAAGTTGTGTAAAAAATTTGTGATTTTAATTCCTAGCTTACATACTTGCATCTAGTATTTTTTCAAGTTAATACATATTTTCATTTTATCACATATTTTATTTATAAATTATAGTTAGTTTCAATATTATGCAAAATATTATATATATTATCTATCTAATAAAATGGTTGTCTAAAATATTTTGTGTAAACTTTTTATCAATATTTCGAAAAACTATGTGTGTATAAAAAAATAAAAGTTTGTATAAAAATATTGATATTGTACAAAACTATATTAAATCTCATAATTAATATATCTTTATATTATCTATAAATACATAAAAAAAGACTTATCAGAACTTGAAATAAAATCAAGCTAATAAGTCTTTAAAAAACTGAGATAGAAAATCTTTGATTTTCGTTATCGAACTTCCCTACTTGGTTCAAAGCGTGAAAAACTTTGTTTTTCTTCATATACGCTTCTCAAAATAGTAGCTATTTTAATCATATTCAAAATTTAACAATCAAATATCGAACATTTTTAAATTTTATTTTTCTTTTACTAGTATTTTTTCTATTTCAGCTACATATACAGCATGATAATCATTTTCAGGATAATTCTTTTCTTTTAATTCTTCATAAAGGAATGAATTTGGATCCATACTTTGTCTGTACAATTTCTTGCATATAAGTGTAACATTTGATTCTTCAAAATAAGGAACATCGTCGCTGAAAAGTGTCTTGAATCCTATTTTTTCTATTTTATCTTCATCTCTTCCAGATGTTCTTCCACAATAAGTAAGTTCTTTTCTATATTTTTCATCGTAAAAAGATATAGAAAAACTATCTGAACTATCTACAAACTCTTTTGTAAATCTTTGAGGTCTTATAAATGCAAACACTACATTTTTGTTCCAAAGTACACCTACACCACCCCAAGAAGCAGTCATAGTATTTACTTTATCGCCTTTTTTAGCTGTTATAAGCATCCACTCCTTACCTATCGCAGAAAATGGATTAAAATCAAACTCATTTACTTGTATTTCTTTAAAACTACTCATGATAAAATTTCCTCCTAACAAAATTTTGTTCTCATAACTATATTACCACAAACTCTAAATAATTAGATACTTTTCTACATCAATAAAATATATGCTCTATGTTTTCTTCTTATAACAAAAATATACTTTATCTTGAATGTTTTGTGTAAATTTTTTTAAGTTTCAATTTAATGTTGCAATAAGTATATTGCAATTTTTAAATTATTTTCGACATTTTAAAGTATATTTTTAAGTCTCAATGAGTTATAATATAATAGGTAGGTAAATCTACCTGCACTTATTGTGCTTATTTTTAAAAGTGAGGATGTGATAAAATGATACGTTACTACAAATCAATTGACAATGAGTTGGAAAAACTAAATGACTTCGAAAAAGACTGCTGGGTAAATATTAGCGAACCCACTCAATCAGAGATAAAACTTTTATCAAACATCTTAAATATAGATAATTCAAGTTTGGAGGCAGCACTTGACGAGGAAGAAAGATCAAGAATTGATACAGAAGAAAATCACATTCTAATACTTATTGATATTCCAATTGATGAGAGTAGTTCTACATCTTCACACTACTCTACAGTGCCTTTAGGAATAATCATCACAGAGGATGCAATAGTCACTGTATGCAATTTCCAGACAAAAATTCTTAATGATTTCATCGTAGGACATATAAAAGAGTTCTTTACATTTAAGAAAACAAGATTTGTTCTGCAAATTTTAGGTAAAAATGCAAGTTACTATTTATTTTATCTAAGACAAATAAATAAAACAACTATAGCAATAGAAAAAGAAATTCATAAATCTATGAAAAATAAAGAACTTGTTCAATTGCTAGAGCTAGAAAAATCTCTAGTCTATTTTTCTACATCTCTCAAAGCAAATGAGCTTGTATTAAATAAACTTGTAAGAAGTTCTGTTTTGAAAAAATATCCTGAAGACGACGATTTGCTAGAAGAAGTTATTATAGAAAACAATCAGGCCATGGAAATGTCTAGAATCTACGGAGATATTTTAAGTAGAATTATGGATGCTTTTAGTGCTATTATAAGCAATAATCAGAATAATGTTATGCAATTTTTAACAGTTGTTACTTTAATTGTTTCTATACCAACTTTGATTTCAGGTTTCTTCGGAATGAATGTAGACGGGATACCTTTTGACAATGGACCACTTGGATTTTGGTTGATTGTACTTGGTTCGGCTGTCATTTGTGTAATCATATTTATTATTATGTTAAGAAAAAAAATATTGTAGAATAAAATTATCTACAATATTTTTTTATCTTATATTTTTCTAGCTACGCTTATTTTTTATCTTATATTTCTCTAGTTATGCTCATTATTTTTTTCTTATATTTCTCTAGCTATACTCATTATTTTTTCACTATATTTCTCTAGCTATACTCATTTCATTGATTTCGCATTCGAACATAGATTCTAAGTCTTCATTTATGTCTAAAATATAATTTGGAACGTATTCTTTATCATTTGTCTTTTCTTCTTGCAATTCAAATTTAGGTATCAACACGTCTTCTAGATTTATATCCAATATTTGAAGATATCTATTGAATTCATCATCTATAATTTTATAATTTTCGCTGTCATTATCTTCATTTGAGTTTCTAACTGCATCAGAAAGCAACTCTACGATTTTACTACTGTTCAAATAATTTTGTTCTGCAAGTTCCTCAAACATATCCATACCTCTTTTAAAATAAAGAGCAGCAAGCAAGTATTTACTT
>JAISUA010000205.1 GCA_031272305.1 Clostridioides sp. | reverse complement strand
TGTTTCAAATATACCTATTATTTATATTGAGTTTTGTGTATAAAAATAGTATATATTTATAGAATATAAAAAACATCGAATTTCGTCAATAAGAATCGCAATTTTTGTTAATAAAAGATCACAGAATTAATAATAAAAAAATCACTGCATTCATAAATGCAGTGATTTTTTTATATGCTAAATTTGACGACTTACTATTTTTATAGAAATGCATCCAATCTGTAATACTTTGCAAATACAGCAAACTATCTCTTAGAGAATTGAGGTGCACGTCTAGCAGCTTTAAGACCGTATTTCTTTCTTTCTTTCATTCTTGAATCTCTAGTTAAGAAACCTTCTTTTTTAAGTGAAGATCTTAATTCTGCATCAGCTTTTAATAAAGCTCTAGATATACCGTGTCTAATAGCTCCAGCTTGTCCAGTGAATCCTCCACCTTCAACTTTTACTATAACATCATATTTATTTTCGCTATCTGTAACAACTAATGGTTGTTTTACATCTCTTATCAAAGTTTCATAATCGAAATAATCGTTTAAATCTCTTCCGTTTACTGTTATATTTCCTTCTCCTGCAACTAATCTTACTCTAGCTACTGAAGATTTTCTTCTTCCAGTTCCGTAATATTGAACTTTTGCCATTATAACTTTTCTCCTTTCACCTATTTAAAGTCTATAACTTCTGGATTTTGAGCTGCGTGGATATGTTCACTACCTCTAAATACTCTTAATCTAGTCATCATATTGCTTCTTAATTTATTTTTTGGTAACATTCCGCTTACTGCGTGTTTAATTACTTCTTCAGGTTTTTCTTCCATCATATGTTTGTAAGAAATTTCTTTTAGACCACCTATATATCCAGTATGATATCTGTATTGTTTTTGATCTAATTTTTTACCTGTAAGTTTCACTTTATCAGCATTTATAACAACAACAAAATCTCCACCATCAACGTGAGGAGTGAAAGTTGGTTTGTGTTTTCCTCTTAACAATATAGCTATTTCAGAAGCCATACGTCCTAATGTTTTACCTTTAGCATCAACTAAGTACCATTTTCTTTGTACTTCAGCTGGCTTTTCTATATAACTTTTCATCGTTATCCTCCTAAGAATATTTTTAGGCAATTGTAGTGCCATTTTACTTTTTCTTTTAAATCCGTATAAATTTGTTTTGAAATCACAAGGCTTTTGTTCCATAAAGCCCTTGCAAAGCAAACGCAAAAACTTTTATGTCAAGTCCGGGGCATGTGGACTTATAAACACATTCTCATATATTTTAATATAAAAGTATTAGAATGTCAACACTTTTAGAATATAAAATTATATTTATAAATTCCCTAAATTGCAATAACAAATTGAACTACCGTTATTTTTAATTTACATTAAGAACTGCACTAACGTTTGCAGTTCTTTTTAAATATACTACTCTTTTATAATGTTTGATATATAAATATGGATTCGTATTCTCTTCTATACATTACTTATATCACTTATTGCTTATATATCACTACATTTTTGCCAGATACTGTCCTTTATCTCTTCTACACTTAGACCTAAGCTAATTGATAATTCATTGTATAAATATCTTTCTGCTTTTTTTAAATAAGAGTCATCTTTTTCACCTATTTTCTTGCCACTCAATTTTCTTTCTTGATTTCTTAGGTAAGTAGTTTTGATAATTTTTATTAAATCTTCAATTTGATTGCTTTTTAATAATAATTTATATTCATTCTCCATGTGTTTTTCAGATTCTTCAATTCTCTCAATGAAAGGGACAGATTCTATAAGTTTTTCTGCCTCAGATTTTGATATTACATCTCTCAAAAAACCATTTTTATTTGAAGTAGGAATCTCTATTTTTAGACCTTTATCATCTATAGGATGCATTATATAATATGTATTTCCATAGTAATAATTTGGTTTCACCTCGTTAATCACACAAACATTTCTTTTATAAACTACAACATCACCAATATTGTACATAAAATCATCTCCTTAAAAAGTACAATATATAAATTTATTCAACTTATTTATATTATTGCCTTCTATTTAATATTATAACACATTTTGTACGTTTTTTTCTAGATTTTTATCTATAGAATAAGCATTCTATAAATTGCAACATTAAATTGTCCACCTAAAATAGACCTTCTGAAAAACAAAAATACTCAGTGCTTTCACACTGAGCATTTTTTGTTACTTATTATTTATCATTATTCCTCAACTTATATTACGAATTTTTTTTAAGTTTTTGCATTATATAATTTCTTGCGTCTTTTGAATATTTTCTGCTTACTGTTATTTCTGTTCCATCATGCAACACCAATCTGTTGTACATAAATTGTTTTATATATCTATAATTTACAAGGTAGGATTTGTGAACACGTATAAATCCGTCCTCCAGTAGTTCATTGCCTAACTTTTCGATAGAACCATAAAAACTTTCTATACCAGAAGTAGTGTGCATAATTAATTTTCTTGAATTAACTTGAAAAAATTTTATTTTCTTTTTGTCTTCAAATGATACTCTTCCATTTACTTTGTATTGGAATAAATCATTGTAAACTACTGTTTCATAATTATTATTTGTCATTACGCTATTATCAACACTTTTA
>JAISUA010000190.1 GCA_031272305.1 Clostridioides sp. | reverse complement strand
GATAAAAAATTAAGTATAAATGAAAAAATAAGTTCAGATTATAAAATAGATGTAAATAAAAAAATAAATACAATTGAAAAAATAGATCCAAGTGTAAAGTTAGATGTAAGTACAAAGTCAGATTTAGATATAAAATATATAGATAAGGATTTTGTTAGTAAGATTTTAAAACCACGAAAACAAGATGCTTATAAAAAAGATTTTGGACATGCTTTTATAATATCAGGTTCAGTTGGATTTTCAGGTGCTGCATATTTAGTAGCTCAAAGTTGCGTACGAAGTGGAGCTGGTCTTGTGACGTTATGTACGCCTAGAGAAATTCAAGATATTATGAGTATAAAATTAAGTGAGGCTATGACCTTAAATTTTGACGAAAAAGAAAAAATAGATGAATTTTTGGAAAAAGCTGATTCTATAGGAATAGGTCCTGGAATGACGAATTCACAAAGAACACTTGAGATACTAAATAATGTTATAGAAAAAGTAAAATGTCCAATAATTGTGGATGCAGATGGAATCAATGTTTTACAAGGGAATTTGGATTTGTTAATAAAAAGGAATAAATATGTAAATTTAAATAAAATAAATCAATCAAACAAAATAGTAAGTAAATTAAATAAAGTAAATCAATCAAACAAAATAGCAAGTAAATTAAATAACATAAATCAACCAAATAAAATAGTAAGTAAATTAAATAATATAAATGAACCAAATGAAATAACAAGCAAAATAGATAATGAAAATTTGAGAAACAAGATAAGTTTAAGAGATAAAAGAAAGAAGATAATTTTGACGCCTCACTATGGAGAAATGTCTAGAATAACAGGAATATCAATTCCTGAAATTAAAAAAAATAGAGTAGAGATTTCAAAAGAATTTGCAAAAAAATACAATGTAATACTTCTTTTAAAAGACCACAGAACACTTGTGACTGACGGAGAAAATGTTTTTATAAACACATCTGGAAATAGCTCTATGGCATCAGGTGGAATGGGTGATACTCTAACAGGAATAATAACCTCATTTGTAGCACAAGGATATAGTGAAATCGATGCTACTTGTGTAGGCGTGTTTCTGCATGGATACTGTGGAGATAAATTATCAGAAAAAATGTTTTGTGTAAATGCAACACATATAATTGATGAATTACCTTTTGCAATAAAAGATTTGATGAGATAATATACACTTCTCATAATAAAGAAAATTGAGAGATTTAATTATGTGATTTATTTATGTGATTTATTTAGATATTAAGTAGTAAGATTTTTATTTAATTAAAAAAAACAGTAGTATAAATATTTTGTGTAAATTATAAGTTAAGTTAAATTATTTAAGAATTTATAAAAATATTTATTTATTTGTATTAATATGTTATATAATAAGACAATATGTTGTTAAAGATAGGTATGTATTATTTGATAACATATTGTTATTTTTTTATTTTTATTTACATAATTTAAAATTTAAACTAACATATATATATGAATTTAATTTATAAATTCTTAATCTAAAAAATATATTTTTTATAAAAAGGAGAAAAAAATGTCGAACGAATCAAAAGTTAAGTCAGCGGGTCGAGCTTTAAGATTTTTAGAATTATTAGCTAAGAATAGAAATGGGATTTCTTTTACTGAGATAAAAGAAAGCATGGATATACCAAAAAGTTCAGCACATAGTTTAATTCAAGAATTTATCGATAACAAATACATTATATATAACGACGAAAAAAAATTATATTATGTTGGAGTTGAATTTATAAAACTTTGTACAGAATGTATGCAAAATACTAATCTTACAGAAGAATTATCATTACTTACAGAAACAATTGCAAAAGAACTAAATCAAACTACACATGCAGGTATACTTGATAGAAGTAGTATAGTTTATTTGTCAAAATATGAAGTTGATATTGGAATTTCACTTATGAATAGTGTAGGTATAAAACTTCCAGCTCATTGCACTGCATTAGGGAAAATATTATTATCTCAGTTTAGCGATAAAGATCTAATAAGGATGTACGAAGGAGTTGGATTTACTAAATTAACAAAAAAATCTATAGATTCTATAGACAATTTAATTGAAAATATGAATATAGTAAGAAAAAATAATTATGCAATAGAGGTTGGAGAATCAAGTGATTATACTGCTTGTATAGCTCTTCCTATTGTAATTAAAAATGAGATGATAGCAGCTGTAAGCACATCTTTACCTATAGAAACTTATAAAAAATCAGATATTAATCATATTTTGAAAGTGATGAAATATCATGTAGAAAATACTCAAAAAAGATTTTTTGATTGATAAAAAATGATTTAAAATGAACTAATATTATTTTGTTTAAAAGCATTAAATTTACATTGATTGTAAATATTTAATGCTTTTTTTGTTATTTACTTCCAAAATTGCAATAACAAATTGAACTTACTTCCAAAATTGCAATAACAAATTGAACTACCGTTATTTTTAATTAATCATAACATAAATCATTATGGATTTTTACTTTAATTTCATTTTACAACGAGCCATTCAATTTCATTTTACAATGAGTCAAAGATTTACTTCAATTTCATTTTACAATGAGTCAAAGAATTTTTTTTAATTTATAGTTGACATTTAAATAATAGGGGTGTATTATCAAGGTAATAGTTCTTAAATAAAGACATAAGTTCTTAAATAAAAACTAATTTAAAATTTTTGGAGGTGATTTTATGATAATGAAGTTTATTAACAAGATTCCTGCAGGAATGATGATTGTACCTATGTTTTTATCATCAATAGTGAATACGTTTTTTCCTAATGTTTTAAAAATAGGTTCATTTACAACTGCAGTGTTTACAAGTGCTGGTGCAGCTACAGTATTGGGAGTTCAACTTGTGTGTCTAGGTACTCAGTTGCATTTCAAAACAATGGGAAAAGTTATAAAACGTGGTGGAATCTTATTGATTTCAAAATTTATCATTGGTGCAGCTATAGGTATTTTATTTGGCAAATTATTTGGTGCAAATGGATTCTTTGGACTTACAGCATTAGCGATGATTAGTTCAATAACAAATTCAAATGGTAGTTTGTATATGTCTCTTATGGCTAATTTTGGAGATGAAGCTGATGTAGCAGCTATGAGTGTTTTGACAATAAATGATGGTCCATTTTTGACACTTGTAGCTTTAGGTGCTTCAGGTATGGCAGATATACCAATAATGTCATTGATAGCAGTTATATGTCCATTGATGTTTGGTATGATACTTGGAAATATTGACATAAAGATGAAAGAATTTTTTGCACCTGGAGTAGGCTTGTTGATTCCATTTGTAGGGATTGTGTTAGGAGGAAGTATCAATCTTTTAAATATATTCCAAGGTGGATTTTCTGGAATTATT
>JAISUA010000147.1 GCA_031272305.1 Clostridioides sp. | reverse complement strand
CTTATTTAAGTGATGATAAGGCTTATTATTCTAATATTTTTAGTGTTTTTAATACTTTGAAATTAGGCAATTCAGAAAGTCTTTTTGCTACTTCTTTCATTTGAGCCTTTGAACAAGCATGAGTTGTCATAACAGCAGACGCTATATCTCCTTTTGTTCTTGGTTGCAAAATTTGTTCAAAACTTACTCCTATATCAGCAAATATTTGAGTAATTAAAAGCATTTGACCTGATTTATCTTGAAGTTCTATAGAAAAATAATATTTTCCAAATACTTCATCATCTGTAGAATATTTTGTTTTATCTTTATAAGCATTAAATCTGTGACCAGATGTTTCAAGTCTAAGATTTTTTACAACTTGTATAACATCACTTACAACACTTGTAGCAGTAGGCTTTGATCCTGCTCCAGGTCCATAGTACATTGATTCTCCTACTCCATAACTACTTATAAAAATTGCATTAAATTCATTTCTTACAGATGCAAGAGGATGATCAATAGGTACAAGCATAGGGGCTACTTCAACACTCAAAGATTCATTTATTTTTTGTGTCAAACCAATTAATTTTATTTCATACCCCAATTTTCTAGCCACCTCTATATCAAATGTAGAAAGATTTGTAATTCCTACTACATCCACTTGATCTATTGTTATATTCATACCAAAAGCAAACTGACTAAGTATCACCATCTTGTATGCAGCATCTATTCCTTCTACATCATTTGTAGGATCCGATTCTGCAAATCCAAGTTCTTGTGCTTCTTTCAATGCTTCAGCATATGACTTTGATTCTGATGACATTTGTGTAAGAATGTAATTTGTGGTTCCGTTGACTATCCCAAATACTTTATTGATATTGTCCGCTGAAAGTGAATTTGCAATTGTACGCAATATAGGAATACCACCTGCAACACTTCCTTCAAAAAATAAATCTGCTTTGTTTCTTTTCGCAGTAGAAACTAAAGTACTTCCATATTGTGCTAGTAAATCTTTGTTTGCAGTTACAACACATTTACCTTTTTCAAGTGCCTTTGTAATATAAGTTTTAGCAGGTTCAATTCCACCAATTAACTCTACTACTATTTGAATGTTATCATCATTTAGAATATCATCAAAATCAGTAGTAAGTTCAAAATTATACTTCCCATTAAAAAAAGCTTTTCTTTCTTCATTTCTTACAAGTGCTTTTTTGATGGAAATATCTGCACCAGTTATTTGAGTTATTTTTTCTTTATTCGTTTCTAAAATTACAGGCACTCCAGAACCAACTGTGCCAAGTCCCAGAAGTCCAATATTAATCTTTTGCTTCACCATAAAATCACATCCTTATTTTTTAAAATAAAAAAAGAACCTAAGAGTAACTTAGATTCTCTGACACCAATGTCAATCTAATAGCTCTTAATAGAACAAAATTATTTTTTTATAATTTTGTATTAAGAGCTATGATACAATTTTAATAGACTTTTGTCAATATGATAATAAACTTTTTCTTGATTTTTTTATAATATACTTCTAATCGTAATCTTCAATGTAATTTATTCTTTTCTTAAAAAGTAAATTAAAAAATTCTACAACATCATTTTTTCTATCTTCTTTTATATAGACTTCACAATATGAAATCACTTCTTCTACGCTCAAATAAGAGAATCCTATCTGACTTAATTGGTTTATACTAAGTTCAATATCTATCTCAGCATTTTTATTAGCAATCTCTACACTTATTGATTCATCTTGTATAGTTATTTCAAATGTTTTATTATTAGCTTCTATTTGATTGTCTTTTACCTTCAAAATAATACTATGTTCCTTTTTATATTTATAATCAGTATTTGACTTCACGCCAAAATTAGCAACACCTAATTCTACATCAGAATATTTTGTATTTGATTTTAAATTAAAATTCGGTTTCAAAGTTTTAAAAAATTCAACTACATTAATTATTCTTCCGGTCATAAAATGTGCTATACTCATCTTTGCATCTAATGGATTATCCAAAACGAATCTTATCTTATTATTTACAGGAGCTTTGATTTTTACTATTTTGCACTGTGTGTTATGATTATAAATAAAACCTAGTAATGATTTAAGAGATGTTGGCGAATTGTAAACAAGCTCACTTACATTCATCACACCATCATCTATAGAATAAATAATGTATCCTTTTATATTATTTTTAACTTCTCCTGATTCTTCAGTATAAACATTTTGTTTTGTACTATTTTTTGTATATTCATTACAATCCTTATTTTTTTTACAGCCACTAGAATTTTTATTTTCTATAGATTTGTTTTCATCTTCCTTTAGTATATAAAAATTATTTTTGAAACATTTTAAACTAAGTGCGTCAAATACTCTTTCAAAATATCTCTCATCTCTTATATTATCTGCATTTAGATTTTCTTGATACTTTCTTACAAAGCATATTAACTCTTCAATTTCTTGATTGTCCACCTCTTTAGCAAAATCAATTTTCTTGAAATCTCCAGTCTGTTTAAAATTCTTCAAATCATTAGTACTTATTTCGTATCTCATCAAATCATAGCAATTTTCGTAGCCATATCTCTTGTAAATTCTATAATCTATTGGCATTAGAATAGATATGTATATATTTCTTGCATACAACTCGTTTAAACTATAGGTCAACATTTCCTTCATACAACCTTTTGACCTAGCTTCTGGAAGTGTAGATACACCAATTACATAAGAAGCATCGTATTCATTTTCGCCTAACTTCATCTTAAATGGAGAAAGTTGAACTGATGAAACAATTTCTCCATCAAGTTCAACTACTACATTATTGTTTGGCTTATATCTTTTTTGAAAATAATAATCTGCGTATTCTTCAGGATCATTGAAACAATAATCCCATATTTTTCTCACATCTTTCAAATCTTTTTCAGTTGCAAGTCTTGCCTTTATCATTTTCTATTTCTCCTTCACTGTATATTCCCGAACAAATCTTACAGGATGATATAAGTTTATCTTTATCATCTCTTATTTTTCCTTCACTGTATATTTCTCAACAAATCTTACAGGATGATATGAAAGTTTCGCCTTTCTAAGTCCTTCCAATCCCATATCTTCCTCTCTATTGACAAAATCGACATCTGGAAATTGATTTACTAGAAATTGTTGATTTATAAATGGATACAATCCTCTTATACTTGGATCAGCTTTTTCAACGTGTATCAAAGCCATTTTGTCACTCAAGTATTCTCCTATAGAAAATGCTTGCAACTTTCCATCAATAAACACGCCATAAACTTTTACCTTATCTTTTAAAACATCGTAGTGATTTAATATCTTCAATATGCCAAAAAGTTCATCATTCATACTTTCGTCGTAATCTTCATTTTCCTCTTTGTCATGTTCCCATGCCTTAAGAAGACTTACACAATCTTGGAAATCACTTTTTCCAAGAAGTCTACATTCATATCTTCCTTCATATTCTTTCAAGAATGAATTGATATGATTTCTCTTCTTTTGATTTTTTCGACCTGCCAAAGTTCTCAGAGATTCTGCATCATAAATATAATCAAACAAATCTCTTTCTTCTATATAATTAAACTTATCTCCGTATTTTTCCTTCAAGTAATCTAAAACCTCATGAGTTATACCTCTTAATAATATTTTTTTATTACTATCTTTAAAAAAACTAAATATAAATTCGACTATTTCTGGAATTTTTTCCTTTTTTGCAAGTGGAAGAATAGAAAAACTATCTCCTTCGTATTCACCTATTAACACTGCAAAATCCTTTCCTATATAATATTCAGTTTTATAAACATGTTGCCACATATATAAAGTACTAAAGCAGTACTCACATCCTTCATAGTCGACCAAATCGAAATAAGGGTCAAGTTCTTTTTTAGAGTCTAAACTTATTTCTTTAAATAACATAAAAATCTTTACTCAAAATAAGGACAACTTCATCCAAGCTTACATTATGAGAACAAAATTTGCGATAACATTGTTTTCATATTCATATGCACTTCTCATAATAATACTTATGCTTAGATAAATATTTGCCGAGTAAATTCTCCTTTCATTTTTGTTTTTGCCTAATCATTTTTGTATTTTCTCAAAAATAATTTTATAAAAAGTTAATAAAATTGTCATAAAACTTATTCACTAATCTAACACTTCATGAAATCGGAAACTCAAAAGGAATCTTACTCTTCATGAAAGCTGAAATTCTAAATGAATCTTACAAACAATATTAATAACCTCTTTAATTTAAATTTGAACATTTTAATAATACATTTTTGCAAATTTTTATGAAAAATTTATTAAATTCTTTTATTTATTTTGAATGAAATTATCAAAAAATGTCTAAAATCTTAGTATATTTATATTTATATAATACCCTAAAATTTCAAATAAAAACATCCAAAGATTGGAGCTAAAAATGCAAAAACTTTTTTATTTAATTACAAAAAATTTATTCTGTACAATTATAACAATATCCATTATAACATTTATTGTTGGATGTGACAAAGAATGTTTACTCGTTATTGACATAATAGATGTTGGACAAGGTGACAGTATATTGATACAAACACCTAATAATAAGAATATTCTAGTAGACGGAGGTGATGAAAATAGTGATAGAACTGTAGAATCCTACCTCAGAAAAAAACATATAAGAACTATAGATAAAATTATTGTTTCTCATCCGGATAGCGATCATATAGGTGGAATTGATAATGTCATAGAAGACTTCAACGTTAAATCTGTATATATGAGCAGACAAAGCAAAGAATATATTCAAAAGGAAAATGCTACTACAGATTCATCCTATTCAAATTTAATAAAGGCATGTAATAACAAAAAAATAAAAATCAATTTTTTAAAAAAAGGAGATAAGTTAAAAATCGAAGATGAACTCAATATACAAATACTATCACCTACAGCAATAAGTGACGAGCCAAATCTTAACTCGATAGTATTTTATATGAACTATAAAGATAAGAAGTTCCTATTTACAGGAGATGCAGAAAAAGAAAACGAAGAAGAAATTTTAAATACATATAAATTAGAAGACATAGATTTTTTAAAAGTTGGACATCATGGAAGTAAAACTTCTTCAAGTGAAGAATTTATCGAAAAATTAACTCCAGATATATCAGTAATATCTTGTGGTTATAAAAATGTGTACGGTCATCCTCATCAAACTACAATCGACACCTTGAAAAAAGTCAAATCAAAAATATATAGAACTGACGAAATGGGTGACTTAGAATTCTATAGCGATGGCGAAAAAATCTACACCAAAAAAAATTATGATTTATCCAATTGATTCGTTCGAAAACAAAAAAGTTGACGAAGTTTTTTTGATATTCTAAAGTTGATGAAATTTTTTCATATTCGTTCGCTGAATCTATAACTTCCTGAAATCATAAGATTCAAATTTT
>JAISUA010000126.1 GCA_031272305.1 Clostridioides sp. | reverse complement strand
TCTATTATCTTTAAATTTTTATAGGAGGTTATATATGAAAATGAATGGAGCAGAAATCGTTATAGAAACTCTAATCGATCATGGCGTAAAAGATGTATTTGGATTTCCTGGCGGTACTGTCTTGCATATTTATGACGCACTATACAAATATTCATCAAAAATTAATCACTATATTACCTGTCACGAACAGGGTGCAGCTCATGCAGCAGATGGATATGCAAGATCTACAGGCAACGTTGGCGTTGTAATTGCAACCAGTGGTCCAGGTGCAACAAATCTGATAACAGGAATTGCAACTGCATACTTAGATTCTACTCCCTTAATCTCAATAACAGGGAATGTTTCTCTTGATTTAATTGGTAAAGATAGTTTTCAAGAAGTGGACATCACAGGAGTGACTATGCCAATTACAAAGCATAACTTTATGGTTAAATCAATCGAAGAACTGGAAGACATTCTATGCGAAGCGTTTGAAATTGCAACTTCTGGTCGACCTGGTCCAGTACTCATCGATATTCCAAAAAATATACAAGCTGAAGTCTATGAGTACAAAGGAAAAGTTTTAAATAAAAGAATACTGAACAATAAAGAAATTTCATTAGAAAAATTAGAAAGAATTGCGAAAATAATAAATGAATCTAAAAAACCTTACATTTACTGTGGTGGTGGCATAATTTTATCAAATTCTTCTAATGAACTTGTAGAACTTGCAGAAAAAATTGATAGTCCTATAGGTTGTAGTATAATGGGTCTTTCAGCAATTAATTCGAAACATCCACTAGCTCTTGGAATGACTGGAATGCATGGAACATACGCTTCATCAAAAATCAACTCTGAAGCAGATGTTATTATTGGCGTAGGGGTTAGATTTAGCGATAGAGCTACTGGAGATAAAAATGCTTATTCTGCAGGTTCAAAAATAATTCATATTGATATTGATAATGCAGAATTAAATAAAAATATTTCTTCATCAGAAAGTATCAATGGAAATATAAAAGATATTTTACCTGAATTAATAAAATTAGTTGACAAAAAGAAAAATCCAAAGTGGCAAGAAAAGATACAAGAATATAAAAAAGTTGGAGAAAAGATTCAATTTATAAATGAATTTAATCCTAAAGAGATAATAAAAACTGTAAAAAAATATGCTCCAAATGACACAATCATTACAACAGATGTTGGACAACATCAAATGTGGACGGCTCAATACTATCCTTTTGAAAAACCTAGAACTTTTATAACATCTGGGGGGCTTGGTACGATGGGATTTGGAGTTGGTGCAGCAATAGGAGCTTCTATAGCAAACAATAAAGCTAAAACTCTTCTTTTTACAGGTGATGGAAGTTTTCATATGAATTTAAATGAAATCTCTACTGCTGTACTTCATGAGTTGCCTATTGTAGTAATTATTTTAAATAACAATGTTTTAGGTATGGTTCGTCAATGGCAAGAATTATTCTACGAAAATAGATGTTCAGAAACATTGATAACTCGTAAGACAGATTTTTTGAAATTAGCTGAGGCTTTTGGTGCTGACGGTTATAATGCAACAAACTATAATGAATTAAATTCTGCTTTAGAAGTTGCATTTCAAAATACAAAACCGACAATTATAAACTGCTTAATTGGTAATAACGAAAATGTTTTTCCTATGGTGCCACCTGGAAAAAGTATAGAAAACATGATAATAAATTAGGAGTGGTAATAATGGACGTAAAAAGATTTACATTATCTATAATAGTTGAAAATAAACCTGGCGTATTGACACGTGTTTCTGGTTTGTTTTCTAAACGTGGTTATAACATTGATAGTCTTTATGTAAGCCATCTGCCCGAAGATGTTCAATTTTCAAGAATCATAGTAACATCAAGTGGTGATGATGATACAAGAGAACAAATAGTAAAACAAGTTGATAAGCTTCACGATGTAAAAGATGTAAAAATTATATAAATATTATAGGAGGAATTAATGATGGCAAAATTATATTATGAAAAAGACTGTGATAAAAGTATTTTAAATGGTAAAAAAATAGCAGTAATCGGTTACGGAAGTCAAGGACACGCACACTCTCTTAATTTACACGACAATGGTTTCGATGTGACTGTAGGTTTGTATGAAGGTTCAAAATCTAAAGAAAAAGCTAAAAACGATGGTTTGAAAGTAGCAAACACAAAAGACGCCGTTAAGGAAGCAGATATTACTATGATATTAGTAAATGATGAGTTGCAAGCAAAACTTTACAAAGAAGAAATAGCTCCTAACCTAAAATCTGGATCAACATTATGTTTTGCTCATGGATTTAATATTCATTATGGACAAATAGTTCCGCCAAAAGATGTTGATGTTATTATGATTGCACCAAAAGCACCTGGTCACACAGTTAGATATATGTTTGAACAAGGAAAAGGAGTTCCAGGTCTTATAGCTGTATATCAAGATATAAGTGGAAATGCAAAGAAAACTGCACTTGCTTGGGCAGATGGAATCGGTTGTGCTAAAGCTGGAATACTTGAAACAACTTTCAAAGAAGAAACTGAAACAGATTTATTCGGAGAACAAGCAGTATTGTGTGGTGGAGTTACTGCCTTGATAAAAGCTGGTTTTGATACTCTTGTAGAAGCTGGATATCAACCTGAAAGTGCATATTTTGAATGTTTAAATGAATTGAAACTTATAATCGATATGGTTTGGGAAGGTGGACTTTCTTGGATGCGTTATTCTATAAGTAATACTGCTGAATATGGAGATTATGTTGCTGGACCTCGTTTGATCACTGACGAAACTCGCAAAGAAATGAAAAAAATCCTTACAGAAATCCAAGACGGAACATTTGCAAGAAACTGGTTGCTTGAAAATCAAGTAAACTGCCCTTCTTTCAATGCTCTACGCAAACAAGAACAAACTTCTCTAATCGAACAAACTGGTAGAGATCTAAGAGAAAAGATGGCTTGGGAACGTAAACCAAATGAAATAGAATTTACAAAAGGAATTATATACAATGAATAGTGATAAAATTAAAAAAGGTGTTGAACGTTTACCTCATAGAAGTTTGCTAAAAGCTAACGGTTTGACTAATTCACAAATAAATAAACCTTTGATTGGCGTTGTCAATTCTTTTAACGAAATTATTCCTGGTCATACACATTTAAAAGAAATTGCTACTCAGGTCAAAAACGGAATCTATTCAAATGGTGGTACTCCTTTAGAATTTAACACTATAGGTGTTTGTGACGGTATTGCAATGGGACACAATGGGATGAAATATTCCCTTGCATCTCGTGGCATAATTGCCGATAGTATCGAAATTATGGTAAATGCTCACTGTTTAGATGGATTAGTTTTTATTCCTAATTGTGATAAAATCGTACCTGCTATGCTTATGGCAGCTGTTAGGTTAAATATACCATCTATATTTGTATCTGGAGGTCCAATGTTGTCAATAAATAATCTTGACTTAAACTCCAATTTTGAAGCAGTTGGACGATATAAAGTTGGAAATTGTTCAGATAAGGAATTGCACGAAATTGAAGACAATGCCTGTCCTACTTGTGGATCTTGTTCAGGAATGTTCACAGCAAATTCAATGAATTGTCTTTGTGAGGCTCTAGGAATAGCTCTTAGAGGAAATGGCACAATACCAGCTGTATTCTCAGCAAGAAAAAGACTTGCTTTTGATGCTGGCGAACAAGTTATGAATTTAATCCAAAAAGACATTAAACCTCTTGATATTATCAACGAAAAAGCTCTTCATAATGCTTTGACTGTAGATATGGCTCTTGGATGTTCTACTAATTCTCTACTTCATCTAGCTGCTATAGCACATGAAGCAAAGTTGGATTTTAATTTGAAAATGGTAAATGAAATCAGCGAAAAAACACCAAATTATTGTCATCTTGCTCCAGCTGGAAAACATCATATGCAAGATTTGCAAGAAGCTGGAGGCGTATATGCTGTTATGAACAAAGTAAAAGATTTATTATTTTTAGATAACTTGACTATTACTACTAAGACTGTTGGCGAAAATCTTGAAAATATTTTTTATGATAACACAGTTGATGAAAATCTTGAAAATATTTTTTATGATAATACAATTGGTAAAAATAATAAAAATCTTGTTTTTGATAAGGTAATTGACAATAATAGTAAGAATCTTGTTTTTGATAAGGCAATTGATAAAAATAACAAAAATACAAATTCTAAATATAACGAAGTCATACAAAAATATTCAGAAACAGGAGGTCTAGCAATTCTTTTTGGAAATATCGCTCCAAATGGTTCTGTAGTTAAAAGAAGTGCTGTTGCACCAGAAATGTTGACTCACACAGGAAAAGCTAAAGTTTTCGATTGTGAAGATGATGCAATCAAAAGTATTTATGCTGGCAAAATAGAAAAAGGCGACGTTGTCGTAATTCGCTATGAAGGTCCTGCTGGAGGTCCTGGAATGCGTGAGATGCTTTCTCCTACTTCTGCTATCGCAGGTATGGGACTTGACAAAGATGTTGCACTTATAACTGATGGTCGATTCTCTGGAGCTACTCGTGGTGCTGCTATTGGTCATATTTCTCCAGAAGCAGCAAGTGGAGGAAATATTGCTTATTTGCAAGATGGAGATATTATTCATATAGACATCAACAATTATTCAATCAATGCAGAAGTTGATTTCGAAAAAAGAAAAGAAATAATAAAACTAAAAACTTTAGAACCTATAACAGGCTACCTTGAAAGATACAGAAAAACTGTAAGCAGTGCCGATAAAGGTGCTATTGTTAGATAAATAAAAAAACCTAAAAAATGTCGAGTTAAAAAGGTTCTATTGTTAGATAAATAAATATTAGATAAATAAAAGAACCTAAAAAATGTTGAGTTAAAATTAACTCAACATTTTTTTATTTTATATTCTTTTCTAATTATTTTCCAAAATATCTGTTTAATAATCCTAAGAAAGCTTTACCATGTCTAGCTTCATCTTTACACATTTCATGAACTGTATCATGAATTGCATCATAACCAAGTTCTTTAGCTCTTTTAGCTATTTTTAATTTTCCTTCAGCAGCACCGTATTCAGCGTCTACTCTCATTCTTAGGTTTTCTTTTGTATCAGCTACAACTACTTCTCCTAATAATTCAGCAAATCTTGCAGCATGATCAGCTTCTTCAAAAGCTATTCTCTTATATGCTTCTGCTACTTCTGGATATCCTTCTCTATCAGCTTGTCTACTCATAGCTAAGTACATACCAACTTCTGTACATTCACCAGTAAAGTTAGCTCTTAATCCTTCTAATACTTCATCATCTATACCTTGACCAACACCTATTTTGTGTTCGTCAGCCCATTTCATTTCGCCTTCTTTAAGTTCTTTGAATTTTTCTTTACCTACTCCACAAACTGGACATTTTTCTGGTGCTTCTGCTCCTTCATGTATATATCCACATACTTCACATACAAATTTTTTCATTTTAATATTTCCTCCTATATTTTTAACTTTTAATATTTGATATTTATTATCTCTACATGATTTATTATACCCTGTATTTCTAGTGATAATCACTTTTTTTAATTTTATTTTTCTATGTGTATTTATCACTAAGAATAATAATAAATAAATATTTTTATGACTAAGCCTAATTGCCTTCAGTCTTAATTATACCCAAGGAATTTATTTATAAACATGGTTATTGATTTTTTATTAAAAATTTAATTAAACCTAAAGTCATTCTCATAATAAGACTTATCCTTTTGATTTTTTTATTTTTAAAAATGAAAGTTTTGTTTCTGCTGATATCACAGAAAATAATATTATCGTGCTTCCTATCAACAATCTCAACGTAAGAGGCTCTCCCAATATGAAAATTGCAAATATAGTTCCAAAAACAGCCTCCAACGATAATATAATCGCTGCTCTTGTACTGTCTACTATCTTCTGACAAACAGTTTGTAAAAAATAACATAAAACTGTACTTATAAGACTTATATACAAAAGTCCAAACCATCCTTTATGAGTTATATTTATAGAAGTTTCTCCAAAAATAATTTGTGTAATAAAAGAAAGCACACATGCTGTCGCAAATTCTATAGTAATCATAACTGGAAGATTTGAGTATTTAACAAACTCACTCGTAAAAAATATCTGTCCTGCAAATCCAAACGCACACATCAAAACAAGAATATCGCCAAAATTCACTGAAAAATCTGCCTCTAATGAAAGTATAGCAATACCTATAAGTGCTAAAATACTACATGAAATTCCTATAAAATCTAGTTTTCTTTTGTAAAAAATATATCCTAAAAATGGTACTATTACAACATTTGTAGCTGTAATAAACGCATTTTTCGATGCAGTTGTAAGAGATTGTCCAATCGTTTGAAACGAAAACGCAAAAAACAACAGAATTCCCAAAATAATTCCTGACTTCAAAGAACGCTTATCAAAATTCCCTTTGATTTTTTTGTATGACAAACAAGCAAAGACTATAGTTCCTATAAAAAATCTTAGAGTAACTGTCTGCAAAGGTGTAAGTCCTCCATCAAGTGCATATTGTACTCCAACAAATCCGAATCCCCATAGTATAGTTACTATTATTAAACCTATTTCTCCATAATATTTCTTCAAAAAATTCACCTCAAGATATAGGATAACATATATTTTTGATTAAATAAAGTGAGAATTCTTGATAAAAAAATAAAAAAGAAGCTTACGAAATTATTTTTGGATTTAATTGCTAATCTCACACTTAATGATAGTGTAAACTTTAAATTAAATCTTAAAAATACATCATAAACTTCTTTTATTTTTTTATTTAATATTTCAATTTAAACTTAATTATTTTACAATTTATGCTTGATTATTTTAATAAAAGTTTTATAAATTTCTTCTTACCTACTTGTATTACAAGTTCATCTCCTTCTGGAATATCTCTTAGATCTTCATGTTTTTTTCCATTTATCTTTACGCCATCTTGAGATGCCATTCTTCTTATCTCACTCTTGCTTGAAGCAAGACCGTTTTCAACTAATACTCCTGCCAAATCTAAATCTGCTTTTGTAACTTCTACAGTTTTTATATCATCAGGAATTTGGCCTTTTTGGAATACACTTTTGAATCTTTCTTCTGCTTCTTTAGCCTTTTCTTCTCCATGATATAAAGTTACTATTTCTTTTGCTAATCCCATTTTAATATCTCTAGGATTTACTCCATCTTTAAGTTGTTGCTCAATTTTTTCAACTTCGTCAGGATGAACATCTGTCACTAGATTGTAGTATTTTATAATTAATTCATCAGGGATTTCCATTGCTTTTTGGTACATCAAACCTGCTTCTTCATCTATTCCAATGTAATTTCCTAAACTTTTACTCATTTTGTTCACACCGTCAAGTCCTTCTATTAAAGGTGTCATAATAACAATTTGAGGTTCCATTCCAAATTCTTTTTGAAGGCTTCTTCCCATTAAAAGATTGAATCTTTGATCTGTACCTCCAAGTTCTATATCAGCTTCAAGTGCTATAGAATCATATGCTTGCATCAAAGGATAGAAAAATTCATGCACAGAAATAGGTGTTTGACTTTCGTATCTCTTTTTGAAATCTTCTCTTTCTAACATTCTTGCAACAGTAATTGTAGCAGCAAGTTTGATAACATCTTCAAAATTTAATTTTGACAACCATTCACTATTGTATCTTACAGATGTTTTTTCTTTATCAAGCACTTTGAAAATTTGTTCTTGATAAGTTTTTGCATTTTCCATAACTTGTTCAGTTGTAAGAGCTTTTCTTGCTTTTGATTTTCCTGTAGGATCTCCAATTTTACCTGTAAAATCTCCTATTATAAGAGTTACATTGTGACCCAAATCTTGAAGTTGTTTCATTTTTCTAAGAACAACTGTATGACCTAGATGTATATCTGGTGCACTTGGATCAAGACCTAACTTGATATTAAGAGGTTTTCCTGTTTCTTCTGATTTGATTAATTTCTTTTTTAATTCTTCGATATCAATTAAATCATCTACCCCTTTTGTAATAATTTTTATTTTTTCTTCTAAAGTCATATTGCTTCCTCCCATTTAATAATTTTTTTTGCTTTTAATTAAAATATTTTATAAAATTGTTTTTGATTCGTTCGATAGTTTCTAATTTCGCATGAGTATTAACCTCAAATCGAATCTTACAAACAACATTCATTAACTATTTATATATTTAAAAACTCCAGTCATAATATATTAGGTCATTTATAAATTATACTATATATTTTTTT
>JAISUA010000079.1 GCA_031272305.1 Clostridioides sp. | reverse complement strand
ATGCTCATAACTTCCATCTACATATGCAATAAGCATATTTTCGTCGAAATCTTCAAAATCACTTGTAGAACCTGATAAATATATTTTAGCATCACTATGAGAAGTGAAACTTTTATATTCAGCACCTGAAAATCCATCTACTTGTTTTTTGCATTCATTCCAAGTATTAAAAATACCTGTATTCCTTCCTTTTCTTACAACGTAAAATTTTTTGCTCAAATTTTTCCCTTCTTTCAATATATAATGAACTTTTTAACTTATATAAACCTAAATTATACATAACGATTATTTAATTAAATAGATCTGAATTTCTCATAACTATTATTTAAATAGCCATACACTTATCTAAATACTTCTATACACGATATTTTTATATTTCATCTCTTAAGTAAAAAATAGATATAAAAAAGGTCCACACTTTGTTAAAATCTAAGTAAGCAAAACCCAAACAACAAAGGAGGACCTTGATATGTCTAGTTTATCAATTGAATAAAAAAAAATCAATAAAAATATCAAAATTAATTTCAAAAAATTGTAAAATTTAATTTACATAATAAAATCAAGAATTCTTTTTTAAAACAAACTTAAAAATGAATGAAGCTCCATTCTTATACTTAATGTTATATGAAAATATCAGTATAATTGACAAAGAAGCAAAATTTTATATTAAAAAAATTTTACAAGTTCAATAT
This sequence comes from Clostridioides sp., assembly GCA_031272305.1. Taxonomy (GTDB): domain Bacteria; phylum Bacillota; class Clostridia; order Peptostreptococcales; family Peptostreptococcaceae; genus Metaclostridioides. Next base: position 9,328 of record JAISUA010000079.1, on the reverse strand, counting down.
TTCAATACTATCTATTTTCTACTTGAATAGCAAAATATATTAAATAACACCATAGAATATTTTCTTGATAAAACCTAAAAATATAATTAGAAAATATTTTAATTGAGGTGATTTTATGAAAAAAACTAATAAAATTTTTTTCAGAAATAAGAATAAAAAGATACTCTGCTTTACTTCCATAGGAATAATTTTTTGTGCATTCCTTGCGACTATTACTTATTTTTCGAAAAATTTATATTTTGAAAATGAAAATCAAGCTAGCGAAACAACAAACGTATCAACACTATCAGAACTAGGAACAAAAGAATACAGTTGGTACTTCAATCCTAGAGAAGATGGTAAACAACCTCTACCAATACAAGAAGCAAGTTTTTTCAATAAATATAACGCTTATTTTGCTGGAGATGCGAACGATAAAAAAATCTACCTAACATTTGATGCAGGATACGAAAGTGGAAATACAGAAAAAATCCTTGACACACTAAAAAAACATAACGTCAAAGCAAACTTTTTTGTTGTAAAAGATTATATTGATAAAAATCCTGATATAGTTAAAAGAATGGCTGACGAAGGACATCTAGTCGGAAATCATTCTGTGACACATCCTTCAATGGCAAGTATATCTGATGTAGATAAATTCAATGCAGAAATCTTAGATGTAGCAGATGCATACAAAAAAGTGACAGGAAAAGAAATGCCTAAATTTTTTAGACCTCCTATGGGAAAATTTAGTGAACGTTCATTGAAATATACTCAAGATTTAGGATATAAAACAATATTTTGGAGTTTTGCTTACGTAGATTGGTACAATGACAAGCAACCTTCACACGAATTTGCAAAAGAAAAAATATATTCACGAACTCACCCTGGAGAAATAGCATTGCTACATCCTAATTCAACAACAAATACAGAAATATTAGATGAAGTGCTAACACATTGGGAAGACGAAGGCTACAAACTAGACACACTTGATAACCTTCCAACCAAATAGACTTTTTTATCAGCATAAATTTTAAAAATTCAGACGTAAACGCAATAAATTTTTCTAACACAAATATATTAAAGTTTCTCATAATAAGACTTATCATCACTTAAATAAGATCTAATGAGATAAGTCTAGAAAAACTGAGATAGAAAATCTTTGATTTTCGTAATCGAAGTTTCCTACTCGGTTCGAAGTGCGAAAACATTCGTTTTCTATCATATGCACTTCTCATAATAATTTTTACTCTTTCAAATATTTATTGCTAAACTTAAGTTTTATCTTGACGTGTTCACAAAAAATATAAGAGATTGCTTACAATATTCGATTTTAAGCTTACGTTCACACATAGTGTGAACGTAGCGAACTAATCTGAGAGCAATCTCTTATATTTTTGTAATTGAACATATTAAATTCTCAATATAAAATCAATCTTATTTTAGTTCTTTTTTGTTCGTTCTTATTTCTCCAAGTATTGTCTGCAAATTATATTCTACACTTGATAGTAATCCTTCTGCATATTCCATTGAACCTGTTCTTATTTCTTTGGCTATGTTTTCTGCTTTTTCAATTATTTCTTTTGCTTCTTCTCTAGCTTTTACGACTGGATCACTTGATTCTATATATTTTTTTATCGCAGCTTCTGAATCTCTTTTCATCATTTCTATATCTCTATCGTATTTAGCCATAATATTTTCATAATCTTTGTGTGCTTGTTGAACAATCGCAGAAGCATCTTTTTTTGCTTCACTTATTAATTTTTGTCTTTCTTTATTTATCCATACTGCTTGACTGATTTCTTCTGGAATTAAAGATTTTATTTCAGCTAATAACGCAAGTACTTCTTCTTTATCAACTGTACACTTTTGAGTAAAAGGAAGTGTATTTGCTTCTTTTACGATATTTTCAAGATCAGTGAATAAATCAAGTAATTCTAAATCTATTTTCATTGTTACAGCTCCCCTTTTTCTTTTTTATCTTTTAGCTCCGACAATACAATTTCTGGAACTAATTTTTTTATATCTGCACCGAAAAATAATACTTCTTTTATCAATGACGAACTAATAAATGAATATTTTGTGCTACTTGGAAATAGTATCGTTTCGATTTGTGGACTTAATTCTTTATTCATTCTTGCCATTTGAAGTTCGTAGTCTACATCTGAACCTATTCTTATTCCTCTTACTAAAGTATCTATTCCGTTTTCCTCGCAATATTTTACTAGCAACCCATCAAAAGATACTACCTCAATATTATTCAAATGAGAAGTGCATTTTTTTATTAAATCCACTCTCTCTTCAAAAGTAAACAATCCTTTTTTTGTTGGATTGTACAATACACCTATATACAGTTTATCAAATATTTTTGCTGACCTGTTTATTATATCTAAATGACCATTTGTTATTGGATCAAAACTGCCAGCAAACATTGCCTTTTGTATTTTGTCGTTAATCATCTGATTCCTCCGTCAATTAAAACAATAAATTAAATTTTATATATTTTTCTCATAAAAAGTTATTGTTGTTTTTCCATATTTTCTTTCATCTTTTTTGCTTAGTTTGTCTATTTTATCTGGTAACTTATCTTCAGTATCATGTTCAACAATAATCAAAGAATCTTCTTTTATTAGATTGTTTTTTTGAATTTTTTGCAATGCTTCTTCAAACAAACCTTCATGATAAGGAGGATCTAAAAATATCAAATCAAACTTCTTATTTTTTGTTCCAAATTGACCTAAAGCATCCCTAAAATCAAGATTAAATACCTCTGAATTTTCTTCAAATCGTGTTTTTCTTATATTTTTTTTTAATAAATTTATACTTTCCTTGTTAGAATCTACAAATACACATTTTTTTGCACCTCTAGATATACATTCAAGTCCTAAACTTCCAGACCCACTGAATAAATCTAACACTTCACTATCTAAAATATAACTGTTTATTATATTAAACACTGATTCTTTTATTCTATCAGTCGTAGGTCTTATATCATCATTTTTAGGAGTTTCAAGTTTTAATCCTCTTACTTTTCCTGAAATAATTCTCATAACAAATACTTCTAATCCCTTCAAAACTTTTTCTTTTTTAATTACAAATACTATTTTATCACAAAATGTATATCTATCTACATTTAATTCATAAAAATTATACATTAAATGTTTAAATTTTATTCTTACAGCAATATATTATCTATAACACCTGAAAATTTTTCTAATATTTCTTTTTTTAGTGCTTTATGTTCTTTGAAATCTAAATTTTTATCAATTCCTGTTATATATCTTGCTTCTTTTTGTGCAAGTTTTAAGATTTTGATATGCTTAAATAAATTTGCAACCTTCAAATCAGGCAATCCATGTTGTCTTGTACCAAAAAAATCTCCAGGTCCTCTAATTTCTAAATCTTTTTCTGCAATTTTGAATCCATCATTCGTTTCGCACATTATTTCCATTCTTTTTTTACATACTTCAGTCTTTGAGTTAAAAATAAGTACACAGTAAGATTTATCGCTACCTCTTCCAACACGTCCTCTAAGCTGATGTAGTTGAGAAAGTCCAAAACGCTCTGCATTTTCAATAATCATAAGTGTAGCATTTGGAACATTGACACCTACTTCTATAACAGTTGTTGACACCAAAATATTTATCTCATTGTTTCTGAATTTCTCCATAATAGCTTCTTTTTCTTTAGGCTTCATTTTTCCGTGTACAAGTCCTACTTCTAGATCAGAAAAATATCTTTCTCTAATATCTTCTACAAGTTCTACTGCTGCTTTTGCTTCTATCACTTCACTTTCTTCTACCAAAGAGCAAACTATATACACTTGTCTGCCTTTGTTTACTTCATCTCTCACTAAATTTCTATAAACAAAATCTCTCTTAGTTGTTTGAATAGCTATTGTATCTATCTTTTTTCTTCCTGGTGGCAATTCGTCTATTATCGAAATATCCAAATCTCCATACAGTATTATAGCAAGAGTTCTAGGAATAGGTGTCGCTGTCATTACTAGAACATCTGGAGATTTTCCTTTATTTGATAATTTTGCTCTTTGAAGTACTCCAAATCTGTGTTGTTCATCTGTTACAACAAGCCCTATATTACTAAATTCAACATTGTCCTGAATAAGTGCGTGAGTTCCAACAACTATATCTACTTCTCCATTTTTTATCTTTTCTTTTACAACATCCTTTTGCTTTTTCGTAAGACTACCTATTAGAATCTCTACTCTTATTCCAAATTCAGATAAAGTTTCTGTGAATGATTCAAAATGCTGTTTTGCAAGAATTTCTGTAGGAACCATTATCGCTCCTTGATATCCATTTACGACTGCATTTGCAAGTGCAATCATAGAAACAACAGTTTTTCCACTACCTACATCACCTTGTACCAATCTATTCATAACTTTATTGCTACCCATATCTGAAAGTATATCATCAAGAGTCCTTTTTTGAGCCTTCGTTAGCCTATATGGCAACGAATTTAAAATCTCCTCTATTTTTTCTTGTATGTCTGTATCTGACGAAAACTTTATTCCTTCAAGGTTAGAATTTCCATTCTTAAAAATAAATAAACCTAATTGCAAAACTAAAAATTCCTCAAAAATCAAACGATACAGAGATATTTTTAGAGCTTGCTTGCTAACTGGTCTATGAATATTCTTAATAGCATATTCTATATCACATAAATTATATTTTTCAATTATATTTCTTGGAATGTATTCATCAATCTCTATGTCGCTGTCAAGTGCATTGTTCACTGCATTTGCAATATCACTATTTGATACGCCAAATGTCAGAGGATATACAGGTATGAGTTTGCAAGTATGTTTTGGCGAATTCGATAAATATTCAATCTCGCAAGAACTCATTTCTATATTTCCATTTTTTATACTCACTTTTCCAAATACTAAGACAGAGTCTCCTTTTTTATATGAATTTATAATATATGGTCTATTAAAAAAAGTAAGTTTTGCACTTCCTGTTTCATCTTTTACAAACATAGTGACTATATTCATATTTCTCTTAGGCGAATAAGATGTAATTGATGTAACAACTGCTTTTATAGTTACTTTTTCTTCATCTCGAAGCTCAAATATCTTTTTTATAATAGATCTATCTTCATAAGTTCTAGGAAAATAATAAAGCAAATCTTTTAAAGTATTTATTCCCAAAGATTTTAATTTCTCAGACTTTTTTGGACCTATTCCCTTTATGTATTGAACATCCTTTTGTAAATAACTCATCGAATTTCCTTTCTAAGACTTTTTTCATTTTAAATAAAATAACTTATTGTCAAAAGTCTTGATGTTCGAAGTGCGAAAACATACGTTTTCCATCATATGCACTTCTCACAATAAGACTTTTTTCATTTTAAATAAAAGTTAAGAGAGAACTCTTTCACAATCATCTCTATTGATTATGTAAGAGTTCTCTGAATTATTATATAATCATAATTATTTTTATCTCAATATGTTTTATATTTCACTTAAAATTTATCCAGGTCTTAATTTATTTTTATCAATTCTTATAAAAAACTATTCTACTGAGATCAAGTAATAATAAAGTGGTTGACCTCCATAGTAAACTTCTACATCAATATCTTTAAATTTTTCTTCTAATTTTGTTCTTATATCATCTGCTTGTTCTTTTGTTATATCTTCACCATAGAATAGCGTGATAATTGAAGTTTCTTCATCTATTAATTTATTTATCAGTTCTGTTGTTATTTCTTCTACGCTTTCACCAGATGCTATGAGTTTTCCTTCACCTATACCAATTATATGACCTTCTTTTACTTCTACATCATTCATAATAGTATCTCTAACTGCAAATGTTACTTGACCAGATTTCACAGAAGTAATTGCTTCATTCATAATTTGTTCATTTTCTTTAGCACTTATATCAGGATTAAAATTCATAAGTGCTGTCAAGGCTTGAGGAATATTTTTAGTAGGTATTACAATTATATTCTTATCTGATAATTCTTTAGCCTGATTTGCAGCCATTATAATATTGCTGTTATTTGGGAAAATTAAAATATTTTTTGCATTTAACTTTTCAATAGAATTAAGGAAGTCTTCTGTACTTGGATTCATTGTTTGACCACCTTCGATTACATCGTCTACATTGAAATCTTTAAAAATTTCTGCAAGACCTTTTCCCATTGATGTTGCTATTATTCCAAATTCTTTTGGTTCAGTATTTTTCTTTTCTATATCTTTGTTTTCATTAGAATTTGTATTTTCTGCATCATTTTTATTAGTTTCTAATATAATATTTTCATGTTGCAACTTCATATTTTCAATTTTAGTAGTTACAAGTTGACCAAACTGCAATGCCTCTTGTAAAACTGTTCCAGGTTCGTTTGTATGAACATGAACTTTTATTATGCCATCATCTCCAACAACAGCTAAGCTATCTCCATATTTAAGCATAATATCTCTTATGTGTGCATCATCTGTCTTGTTTGTTTCAAGAATAAATTCTGTACAATATTGGAATTTTATATCTTCTGTAGAAATCTCAGAACCAGGTATACTTGTTTCTTTGGTATTATCTGAAGAAGAATCTTGTTTTTCTACAAAATCTCCTACTAAACTCTTATACATTCCTTCAAACATATAAACAAGACCTTTTCCTCCTGAATCTACAACTCCTGCGTCCTTAAGATTCTTTAGAAGATTAGGTGTTCTTTCAAGAGAAGCATTTGCTTCCTTAATTAAAAGTGACATGAATTTTTCGATATTTTTTTCTTTTGGAGCTATCTTAAGAGCATACTCAGCACTTTCTCTTATAACTGTAAGTATAGTTCCTTCAATAGGTTTTATGACTGCTTTATACGCTGTGTCTGATCCATTTTTAAGAGCTTTCGCCAAATCAACACTAGAAAGTTTATCCTTGTTTTCAATTGATTTAGCTATCCCTCTGATTATTTGTGATAAAATAACCCCAGAATTTCCTCTTGCACCCATCAAAGAACCTTTTGAAAGTGCCTTACCTATATTAGTTATATTATTATCTTCATTTTTTTTTAATTCTTTCATTGCATGAGATATTGTAAGTGACATATTTGTGCCTGTATCTCCATCTGGCACAGGAAATACGTTTAATTTATCAACAATATCCTTATGATTTTGAAGATTGTTTGCACCAGAAATGAACATATCTCTCAATGCTTTACCATCTATATATTGTATCATTACTTTTACGGCCTCCTATTTACTTTTTACTTTTTGAATATTTCATTAACAAATTAATCATTTTCTTGGTTTTGTCAACAAGATATTTGTTTATTATTAATAAAAAATTATTTTGTTCTTATTCCTTGCACGTTAATATCGATTCTTGATAATTTTAATCCTGTCATTGTTTCTATTGTATATTTTACTCTATCGATAATATTTTCGGCAACGGTTGTTATATTGATGCCGTATTGTAGTATAACATAAAGCTCTATAGCTATTGTTTTTTCACCAGTTTCTTCTACTCTTACTCCTTTTGTAGCGTTTTCACCCTTAAGAAGTTCGACTATACCTTTTGATTTATGAGCTAAACCAACTATTCCGTAACTTTCCATTGCTGCTCTATAAGTAACTTGTGCGATAACTTGAGTATCTATTTTTATGGTTCCATATTGGTTTGTTATTTCATTCATAACTAAAGCCTCCCCTAAAATTCTTTTTTTGCACTACTTATATATTAACATACTATTATATATATTTTCAATTACAAAGAAAATTTGAATAAAATTTTTTGCTTGTAATCATCGCTTATTTATGATATTATATATATGTTTTTAGTCTTAATCTAGCAATAATTTAAGGAGGTGTTACTCAATGTCAAGAGTATGCGACGTTTGTGGAAAAGGCAGAGTATCAGGAAACAATGTTTCTCACTCAAACAGACACAACAAAAGAACTTGGTCTGTAAATTTAAGAAATGTTAGAGCTATCGTAGATGGCACTCCAAAAAGAGTTAAAGTATGTACAAGATGTCTACGTTCTGGAAAAATTGAAAGAGCTTAAGTACTATTATATTGATCAAATCAGGCAATCCTAAGTAAATTTCACTTAGTTTTGTCTGTTTTATTAAGATAAATTGTAGTGTTCAATCTATTTAAAAAAAGTTCTGTAAAAAATCTTATATAAAACATTAGAAAAAGCTGCTGGAATTGTTTGCAGATTCATTCGCTACTTTCACTTTTCTTGTGTAGGTATCATCACATTGAATCTTCTAAACAATATCCATCAGCTCTTTTGTTTTACAATATTTTAATTTTCTATAACAATACTTGCTATATTTTATATTTAATAAAGTTTTTCAGATCTTTTTTATCATTCTGTCATTTCATAATGATTTTTAAACGCCTTTCATTGTTTTACCATTTTATGATATTTTTAGATTATCTTTTATCATTTCATAAAATTTTTTGCTTGTCTTTTTTATTTTTTCCCAAATTTTCTTTTATTTTTTCTCATGAATTTTGAAATTATCCTTGATAAGAATTTTGGTAGTTTAATAGTAACAAATTTCATTAATATCACCTCAAGTTTTTTTATGTTAATTTAAAAATAACAACACTCCGCAACCTATTAAAATAACTGCAGCAAGTGTTGTGAAAATCCAACCAGGCAATATTATGGACAATACAGTTGCAATTCCAGTTGAAATACAAATAAGTGCAATTATCAATCTATATTTATTATTTCGCATAATATTCCTCCAATTTAGTATCATAATACACAATAAATATATTCATATGGAAAAATATTTAGAACATCTTTCGATAATATCAATGTTTTTGTTTCTACTTTTAAAGATGTATGTAGTACCGTCCTTATAAAACTGTTAATATTGAATTAAACAGCTTTTAGATGTTAATAAGAGCGAAAATACTTTGTATAAAAACTTTTTTCCACATTGAATAATTCAGAATTGTTTATATCGTACAAATTTATTTTTTGAAAATATTCATATAACCATTTATTTTATTAATTTTTAAATACATAAAGTTTTATTGAAAAAACATAAAATAAATCCTGTATAATTTCTGCTATAATGTAATTGTATACAAAAATATATTGTTAACAATATAAATAAAAGATTATAGAGGGGTTGTAAAAATGAACAGAAAAAAAATTAACAAACTAATATCTATACCTTTGTCTGAACTATACAATATTCTTGTTACTGGAACTGCACTAGCTAAATTATTAGATAAAAAAGATGGAGTTGGTCAAAATGGATATATCGAAGTATAATAAAATCAGACAATATATTTCTACACTTGTTTTAATTATTTTTTATATATCTACTTGGGTTAAATTCTATACAAATATTATACCTACTTA
>JAISUA010000051.1 GCA_031272305.1 Clostridioides sp. | reverse complement strand
GATTGTGGTATAATTAGTCATGGAAATCTCCTTTTCGTTAATGTTTTGTGTCGTAACTAACATTATAAGGGATTTCCTTTTTTTATACAACTTCCACTAAAATATTATAGAGCCGTTTTTATAAAAGTGAAATAGAAAATATGTGTTTTTCGTCGTTGGAGTTCAAGAATTTCATAATTGAAGTTCGATAAGAATTATAGAATATTATTATTTAATTATTCAGAAAAACAATTATTCATAAATAAAAATATCAAATTACAAACTTGTATAAACAAATTTAATAGAATTATTTTTTATTATTTAAAAAAAATCTTGAAAAAAAAATAAAAATTTGAAAAAGGAATTATATTTTTTTGTTGACTTTTATTTTAGATTGGAATACTATTGTTATATAAAAAGTTACTAAATCAATAATTGGAATATACCAATGATGAGGTGAAATAATGAATCTAAATAAAAAAGAAATTGAAGAAAAAACTTTAGAAAATAAAAAAACAGATAAACTAGAAAATTATTTAATAAAAAATAAACAAATAGAAGAATTACAAAAGTATTCAATAAAAAATAAAGAAATAGAAGAATTACAACAGTATTCAATAAAAAACAAACAAATAGAAGAATTACAAAAGGATTCAATAAAAAATAAACAAATAGAAGAATTACAAAAGGATTTAATAAAAAATAAACAAATAAATCAATTAGAAGCAAAGAAAATTATAAGAATAGATAGAGAATCAAATTTGCCTGTATATAAGCAAATATACAGCGAAGTAGTGAAAAAGATAAATGAAGGAATTTTCAATGAAAAAGATAAGTTGCCTACAGACAGGGAGCTTTCAGAGCAATTAAACATAGCAAGAGGAACTGTAAAAAAGGCTTATGAACATTTGATTTCAGATGGATACATTACAAGAAAAGTTGGAGATGGAACATATATATCTAATTTTAATTCAAATAAATCGCACTACTTAAAAAGTGACTTAATGAAAGAAATGTTTGAAGTTTTAGTTTCTGAAAAATATACATATAAAGAAATCGATTTTCTTTATAATATAGCAAAAAATTTAAAAGAAGATAATAAAAAAATTAATATACTTATTGTTGATTGCAATCAAGAAGCCTTGATTACAGTCAAGAGAAAATTCAAAACTATGGAAAATGCAAATATTATGCTATGTGAGTTTAAAGAACTATACCAATTTAGAAATGTACTACTTACATTATCAAGTTTTGATATGATTATTACGACAGAGAATCACTATTTGGAACTTTGTAGTATTATTCCAACTTTAAAAGATAAGATAGTGAAAGTTGTTTTATCAGTTGCAAGTAAAAGTGTAGCTAAGTTGGTAGGAATAAAAGATCCAACTAAAACAGGCATTATTACAAAATCAAAGAGATTTGGAGATATAATAGATATAAATCTTAGAAGATTTTCTATAGAAATTCCTACTGATAATTTTATAACATCAGAGAAGGCATCTGTAGAGGATATGATTGATTTTATAAGAAAAAAAGATGCAATAATAATACCTCCAATCTATGCAGCAGATATAAATTTAAGTGGAGAAGCTATTTTTGATTTAGCTTACGCTGGAAAATCAGTTATTGTATTTAAATATACAATTGAAGATGGTTCAGTTATCCATGTAGAAGAAAAAGTAAAAAAATTACTTGAAGACAAGGGAATCAATGATATTTAAATATTTAGGTTTGTTGAAGTCGATACAAGCCAATAAATATTTGATATATAAAATTATAATTAAAAAAATAAGTAAAGTGAGGGGGAAATTTTAAAAATGCCAAAAACACTTAATTTAGTGATGGGAGTCATAGGAGCTGATTGCCATGTTGTAGGAAATCAAATTTTAGACTTTGCATTCACAAATGCAGGATTTAACGTAGTAAATTTAGGAGTAATGGTTTCACAAAAGGAATTTATTGAAGCAGCAATTGAATCAGATGCAGATATTATTGTTGTATCATCTCTTTATGGTCATGGGGAAATCGATTGTAGAGGATTGAGAGAAAAATGCGATGAGGCAGGTTTGAAGGATATAAAACTGTATGTAGGTGGCAATCTAGTCGTAGGAAAAGCAAATTTTGAAACTGTTGAAAAAGAGTTTAAAGAAATGGGATATGATAGAGTATACGCACCTGGAACAGATCCTCAACAAAGTATAGAAGATATGAAAAAAGATTTTAATTTAAAATAAAAAAGTATAGAAGATATGAAAAAAGATTTTAATTTAAAATAAAAATATATACTACAGAACAAAACTGGAGGTATAAGAATGAAAATATACTTGGCAGCTGATGTAGGAAGTACTTTTACAAAATTGACAGCTGTAGATATTGAAGGTAAAAAAATAATTGCTTCATCCAAATCATTTACTACAATAGAAAGCAATGTGATGGAAGGTTACAACGACGCATTGAATGAAATCAAAAAACAATCTGGAAATATCAAGATAGAAAAATCGATTTCTTCAAGTAGTGCAGCAGGAGGTCTAAAGATGATATCTTGTGGATTAGTGCCAGATATTACTGCTAAAGCATCTAGACTTGCAGCCGCTAGTGCTGGTGCAAAGATTTTAAAAACTTACTCTTATGAACTTACCAAAGATGAGCAAGAGGAAATTTATAAATTAGATCCTGAAATTATCTTGCTTTCTGGTGGTATAGATGGTGGAAATAAAGATGTAATTTTAAAAAATGCTAAGACATTAGCAGATATAGATAGAAAATTTGCTGTAATAGTAGCAGGAAATAAATGTGCTGGAATTGATGCAAAAGAAATCATTGAAAAATCAGGCAAAGAGGTTATTGTTACAGAAAACGTTATGCCTCAATTCAATAAGTTAAATATTATGCCAGCAAAAAAAGCAATAAGAGATTTATTTATTGAAAATATAATACATGCAAAAGGTCTAGATGAATTACAAAGTCTTATGGATTTTGAAATATTGCCTACACCATTAGCTGTATTTGAGGCGATGGAGCTTCTTAGCAAAGGAACAAACAAAAAAATAGGATTTGGAGAAATCATGGCTTTCGATGTAGGAGGAGCTACTACAGATGTCTACTCTATGGCAGAAGGAAATCCTAGACAAGCGAATGTTTATATGCAAGGAATGATAGAACCTTTTGCAAAGAGAAGTATCGAGGGAGATATAGGTGTAAGATATAGTATCACATCTCTTGTTGAAGAGTCAGGTATAGATAATATTTGTGAAAAAGCTCGAGTAGAAAGAGAAAAAGTTGAAGAGTGGGTTAATATTTGTGTGAAAAATCCTGAAACACTTCCTACTGGAGTATACAAAGATATTGATAGAACAATGGCTTCAGAAGCGATTAGAATATCAGCTCAAAGACACTGTGGTTTTACTGAAAAGACTTATTCACTTACAGGAGAAATTTTACTTCAAACAGGAAAAGATTTGACAGGAGTGAAATATGTAATTGGCTCAGGTGGTTCTGTTATAAATAGTGATGATCCTAGAGAAGTACTTAAGAATGCTATATATTCTATTTCTGATCTTAACTCACTTAAACCACTTAATCCTAAAATATTGCTTGATAAGAAAAATATTTTCGCAGCTATGGGACTTATTTCAAAATTTGAACCAGAAGTAGCATTGGAAATAATGGAGAAAGAATTTATAGAAATTTAAGCATTTAAGATAAAAGAAATTTTGTTTTCGTATGAGAAAAAGATAGAATAATCAATTTCATACGAGAAAAACAGAATAATTAATTTTATGATATAAGACTAATATAAAATTATAATAATGTAAAATAAGTTGTATGTAAAAAATGGTTAGAAGTTGTTCAAATAATACTTGAAGGAAATTATTTGAGATAGAAGGGAAAAATATCAAATATTTTATAAGTGAAAAATTTTACGGAGGACTTTATTATGGGAGTAAATTTGCAAAACAAAAAGTTGGATGATGATTTATTTTACGGAATACAAAAAGAAGTATACACACATTGGGAAACTTCTAAAGAAGTAAATTTTGAAGAAGCAGTTGAATATCAAAAATCAATTCCAGAGGAAAAGAGATTTTCTAATAAACTTGATTTGGCAGACAAAGAAGGAGTTACTTTGATTCAACCAAGAGCAGGTGTAGCACTTGTTGATGAACATATAGAACTACTTCAATATCTTGAAACAAAAGGAGAAGCAGACCTTCTTCCTACAACAATCGATAGCTATACAAGATTAAATAGATACGAAGAAGCAGAAAAAGGTATAGAAGAAAGTAAAGAAACAGGAAGATCAATGTTAAATGGATTTCCTGCACTAAATTATGGTGTAAAAACTTGTAGAAAAGTAACTAGTTCTGTGAAAAGCCCAGTTCAAGTTCGTCATGGCACACCAGATGCTAGATTACTTACAGAGATTACTTTAGCTGGAGGATTTACATCATATGAAGGAGGAGGAATATCATATAATATTCCTTATTCAAAGAACCATTCTCTTGAAAAATCAATATATGATTGGCAATATGTAGATAGATTAGTAGGAATGTATGAAGAAAGAGGAGTAACAATCAACAGAGAACCATTTGGACCTCTTACAGGAACACTTGTACCTCCTTCGATATCAAATGCAGTAGCTGTAATAGAAGCACTTCTTGCAGCAGAACAAGGATGTAAGAACATAACAGTTGGATATGGACAATGTGGAAATTTAATTCAAGATGTTGCAGCTATTAAGAGCTTGAAAGCACTATCAAATAAATATTTACAAAAATATGGATATAACGATGTTAAGATAACAACAGTTTTCCATCAATGGATGGGTGGATTCCCTCAAGATGAATCAAAAGCATTTGGAGTAATTTCTTGGGGAGCAGCGGCAGCATCACTTGCAGGAGCAACTAAAGTGATAGTAAAAACTCCTCATGAAGCAATGGGTATACCTACCAAAGAAGCCAATGCAGCAGGACTTAGAGCTACAAAACAAGTAGTGTCTATGCTTAAAGACCAAAGTATGCTAAATGTAAAATCTGTTGTAATGGAAGCAGAGTTAATAGAAAAAGAAGTAGATGCTATAATGGCAGCTATATTTGAAATTGGAAAAGGTGACTTAGCAATAGGTACAGTAAGAGCCTTTGATGCAGGAATAATAGATATACCATTTGCACCAAGCAGATATACTGCAGGTAAAGTAATGCCTACAAGGGATAATGATGGTGCTGTAAGATTCTTTGAATTTGGAAATTTACCATTTAGTAAAGAAATAAAAGACTATCATATTGAAAAATTATCTGAAAGAGCTAAGTTTGAAAAACGTGATGTCAATTTCCAAATGGTAATAGATGATATATATGCAATAGGAAAAGGATACCTAGTAGGAAGACCAAGACAATAAAAGGATATATAGTAGGAAAACCAAGACAATAAAAGGATATATAGTAGGAAGATTAAGATAATAAAAGGATATCTAGTAGGAAGACCAGACAATAAAAGATAACAATAACTTGATTATAAATAAAAATATTGGGAGGAATTGTAATTATGAAAATTGTAGATATAGTTTGTTCAGCTGGAAAAACAGGATTTTTCTTTGATGACCAAAAAGCAATAAAAATGGATGCAAAACCAGATGGAAATTGTTATATTGGAGAAACAAAGACAGAAGGATTTACAAGTATAAGAATGGCAGGAGAATCAATCTCTGTGATGTTTATACTTGAAGATGGTCAAGTTGCATATGGAGATTGTGCAGCAGTACAATATTCTGGAGCAGGAGGTAGAGATTTAGTTTTCTTAGCTAAAAACTTTATTCCAATTATAGAAAAAGAAATTAAACCTTTATATGTAGGAAAAGAAATAACTACTTTCAAAGAAATGTCAAATGTAGTTGACAATTTGACAGATGAAAATGGTAAAAAGATTCATACTGCAATTAGATATGGTGTAACT
Source organism: Clostridioides sp. (assembly GCA_031272305.1). Taxonomy (GTDB): domain Bacteria; phylum Bacillota; class Clostridia; order Peptostreptococcales; family Peptostreptococcaceae; genus Metaclostridioides. Next base: position 880 of record JAISUA010000051.1, on the reverse strand, counting down.
CAAGCGATACTAGATGCAGTAGCAAAATCTCAACATAAATTGATGGCACAAGTAATATGTGATGAATATGGTTTAAATTTAAAAGATGAACCTGTTCATATATTCTCACAATCAGGTGATGATAGATATTTAAATTCAGATAAAATGATATTAAAAACTTCTGATGTTCTTCCACATGCTTTGATCAATAATGTTGACTCAAAACTTGGAAAGAACGGAGAAATTTTAAAAGTATATGTTGAATGGTTGAGAAATAGAATCTTAGATAAAAAGCCAAGAGAAGATTACAATCCAATACTTCATATAGATGTATATGGAACATTAGGACTTGCATTTAATATGGATTACGAAAAAATCGTAAATTATTTAGGAGAACTTGAAGAAGCAGCCAAACCATTCAAACTTCGCATAGAAGGACCTGTTGATGTTGGCGAAAGACAAGCTCAAATGGAAGCACTTAAAAAAATACGTCAATTAGAAGAAGAAAAAGGTATAGATGTTGAAATAGTTGCTGATGAATGGTGTAACACTTATGAAGATGTAGTATACTTTGCAGATAATAAAGCAGGTCATATGGCACAAATAAAAACACCAGACCTTGGTGGAATCAACAATACAATAGAAGCAGTGCTTTATTGCAAGAAAAATGGATTTGGTGCATATTTAGGAGGTACTTGCAACGAAACAGATCGTTCTGCACAAATATGTGCTCATATAGCTATGGCTACAAATCCAGATCAAATGCTTGCTAAACCTGGTATGGGTGTAGATGAAGGATATATGATAGTATTCAATGAAATGCAAAGAATAATTGCAGTAAACAAAGCACTTCAAAAATAATTTTATTAACTAAAAAATTATAAAGATGAACATAAATATA
>JAISUA010000016.1 GCA_031272305.1 Clostridioides sp. | reverse complement strand
GAGTTTTCTCACTGAATTATTTTTTTGATATTTATAATTATATATCTAATGACAATTATAACACTTTTTTTCTTAATTATCTACAATTTAACGTATAATTATTTATATTTTATTATCTTATTTCTAAGATTTAACGTTTAATTATTTATATTTTATTATCTTATTTCTAAGATTTTTATTGTAATAATCAACAAATACACTGTAAGCATAATCATATACAACAAATAATACTTCGCATCCAATCAGCAAAATAATATTTAGACGAATAGCAATTAAATTTTTTACTATACAATACAAACTCATAATCACTATATTTGCGAATATTATTTTGACAAATTTTTGCAATCGAAAATCAACTTTTGTTTCTATAATGGATTTGACAAGTCCATATTCTCCAAAAGTCATTGCATATACTATCCAATGTATTTTGTTCTGCAATAAAAAAAATCCAAGACTTATTGAGCCGATATAAAATAAAAACGCCCATTTGATTCCCCACTCGATTACAATTATTGAGATAATGAGAGATGATAGACCCATCAAAAAAATAGTATTATTTGGAATTATGTTGATCAAACATAAGATTATCACGTTTAATGATAATAGTAATCCACAGTATGCAACTTTTTTATTCATAATATCACCTCTCATTTTTCAAAAATTGACTTTCTTTATAAGTATATAGTTATCGTTTACTAATTTTTTTCAAACACTTATTTTCCGTAGATAATTTTATATGCTTTACTCTTGTAAGGAGTTCTCTTCAAGCAGTTGTTTCCTAATATAAGATTTTTTTTATTTCCCAAATTATTCTTTTCTTCTTCCACTTGTTCTCCTTCTTTTACTTCTTTTTTTATTACTTCTTCTTTTATTTCCTCTTTTTTTATTCCTTCTTCTTTTACTTCTTCACTTTCTAAATTTATTTTTTCTATTAACAACGCTATTTTTTCTCCGTATTTCAAATCACTTTCATTAATTTTACAAAGGCAATTTTCATCATGTTGATTGTCTTTATTATAACTTTCACTGCGATTGTCTTCATAATGATTTTCAATATTAAGCTCTTCAGTTTCTATATATCCACTATTTTCTAAATCAGAAGATACTCTTCCACAAATATGAATGATTTTTCCTTCAAGATTTTCGTCTAGTTTCTTTATGAGTTCAAAAGTTTTTGTTGCTACTATTTCATTGTATACTTTTGGACCTACTATCTCAATAGATGCAAGTGGGTCGCTGTATGAAATTACATCTGCACCAACTTTAGCTCCCTCTTTTGCAAATAGTATCACATTCTCTATTATAAAATCAACTAATTTTTCGGCCTTTTCTTTTTGTTTTCTAAGTGCCTTATAAAAAAATTTCAAATCAATAAGCATTGAAATTATTGTGAAAGGTCCTGTAATATTAAGCACTGTTTTTTGACCTTGATTTTTTAGAATAGAGATTGCATTTAACACCTCTCTGATTCTTCCTTTATCCAAGTTGATATTTATTTTTCTTTCAAAATCAACATTATCTGTTTCATTCTCAGTATGTTTATTAACACTTTCAATATAATTTATTTTTTCAGATTCTAAAATATTACTATCGTTTTCAATGTAAAGATTTATTTTTTTAGCTTCCAAAATTTCATCTATACTATTGTAAGAATATTCGCTTGCTCTAGGACCATCTGCTTCGTTTCCAAGATTTATTTTTGCTCCAAGAGCTTCAGCTTCTACTGTAGTGCAAAATGGAACTTTGCAGAAACTGTCTTTTTTCATTTCTTTCAATGCAACAGCAATATAGGCTATGTCTGTTGCATTTTGATGTAAAGTTGGAAATTTTATATCTGTGCCTTCTAGTAATTCTAAAGGTATGGTTTCCTCATCGTTTTGGTTGCATTTAAATATTTTCTTCAATTTGTATAATTCAACTCCTTTTTTATTTCTTTTTACTTCTTCTTAAATTACATCCACTTATTTTTATTTCTATTATGAGAAGTGCATATGATAGAAAACGGATGTTTTCGCACTTCGAATAACTAGACTTTCGACTTTTTATCGAAGATAACTTCTTGAAAGTCTTATTATGATAAGTATTCTTTTATTTTTTCTTTTTCTAAATTTTGACCTATTATACATACTAGAGAATCTGAATTTATTTTTGATTTTTTTATATTGTATTTTCCATTGACATAGTTAAATTCATACAATTCTTCATTTTGAGGTTTGTTGTTTAATTTTACAAATCCTTTAATTCTAAGAATTTTTCCATATTCACCTGTTTTCAGTGCTTTAAATATATTTTCCAGTTCAGAAATAGAATCAATGTCAAAATTACAAATCGCTAAACTGCTCATACAACTAAGATTATTTTTATATTCTCTCTTTTTTTCTATATCTCGTAAATTAGATGTTCTTATTAAATTTCTTTTTCTCAAAGTTCTTCTTTTTATTCTATTTTCTTTTCTTTGCATAGAATCTTTTTTTGAAAAAATATTTTGTGTTGTGACTTTTTCTTTGTTATCTGTTTGATTTTTTAAATTTATTGTATTATTAATTATTGAAAATTTGTTTTTCTTTTCAATTTTTTCTTCAAAATTATAACTTTTACTTTCATCTTCAAGATTATATTTTTCATTTTTTTTGATTTTTTCTAAATCATAAAATTGATTTCTGAATTCTTCTGCACTCTGATTGTACCAGTCATTTCTGATCAACACTGCTTTTTTATTGATATTTCTAATTAATTCTATAATCACTTGTAAATTTTCTCTTGTATTTTCTTCTAACTTCTCTTTTTTTTCACTTGTGCTTCCTTCTAACTTCTCTTTTTTTTCGCTTGCATTTCCTTCTAACTTCTCTTTTATTTCACTTGCATTTCCTTCTAACTTCTCTTTTACATTTTCGCTTGAGTTTTCTATTATATTTTCTTCTGTCGTAATTTTTCTAGTAAAATCCTCCATCTTGCTAAGCAATAAAATATCTGCATATTCTATTTGATCTTCGTAAAATAATCCGAAGTTCTCTATATACTCATTGTGATTTATCACATCGACAATAGTCACAACAGGTTTGATATTGCATTTTGATTTTATTTTTTCATTCTCTAATAGCTCTAAAACCTCACTCAACATTGATACTCCTGTTGGCTCAATTATTAGCACTTCTGGATTGTATGAATTTATTATTTCTAAAATATTTTTGACAAAGTTTAGTTTGATACTGCAACAGATGCAACCGTCTTTTAGTTCAACTACGTTTATCCCATCGTTTTTTAATAATTCTCCATCTATACCAACTTCGCCAAATTCATTTTCAATAATCGCTATTTTTTTATTTTTATAAATTTCTAGCATTTTCTTTATAAAAGTTGTTTTTCCTGATCCTAAAAATCCTGAAACAACAAATAAATCTACCATACTGACACCTCATTTTATTTAAAAGTCAAATAACATTCATTTTATTCAAAACTCAAACAATCCACATTTTATTTAAAAGTCAAACAATCTGCAAATAATCTATCATATCCTTCTTGTGTTGATAATTCGCAATAATTTATGTTGTTAGCTACTTCTTCCATCTCTTTTCTAACGTCTTTGGAAAGTATACTCATTATAGCTCCTGCTTTTGCTGAATTTCCAATGTATCTAACTTTATCTTTAAGTTCTTTTGGAATTATTCCTATTCCTGCCATGCTATCTATGCTCAAATGTTTTCCAAATTGACCTGCAATGACAACCTCATCTAAATCATTCATATCCATATTTTCATTTTTCAAAAGTGCATAAAAACCTGAAAGTATCGCACCTTTTGCAAGTTGAACCTGTCTTACATCCTCTTGAGTGATAGAAATTTCTGGATAATTCATGTCCAATATAAATTTTCTTTTCTTTTCTATTTCAATAATATTTGCACTCAAGTGCTTCAAATCTTCGTTAGACTCAATGCTAGATTTTTTATTTATTCTACCTGTCTTGCCTACTACTTTAAGTCTAACCATTTCGCTTATTGCATCTATTATTCCACTTCCACAAAGTCCAATAGGTTTCGCATTATCTATAACATTTATCTCAACTTTTTCGTCGATTTTTATATTTTCAATAGCTCCTTTTTGAGCTCTCATTCCACAACTTATATTCATACCTTCAAGAGCTGGTCCTGCTGCACAAGAGCATGATGAGAGTTTTGATTTTTTAGAAAGAACAATCTCTCCATTTGTGCCAATGTCAATAAATAAAATATTTTTATCTGTATCTTGTAACTTGCAAACACATGCACCTGATACAATATCAGCTCCTATGAAACTTGAAACTCCTGGCATAATATAGATTCTACCAAAATCAGATATATTTACGCCAAGATCCTTTGCCTTCACACTTTTAGATGTGATAAATACTGGAGCATATGGAGATTTACCTATTGATAATGTAGAAATATTCATAAGCAGATGAATCATAGTAGTATTTGCAGCTACACATATTTCATAAATACTTTTTCTATCGATATTATTTTCAACGCAAAGTTTCTCTATTAAAGTGTTGATACACTCAACAATAGCTTGATGTAATAACTCAAGTCCGTTTTCGTTTTCCTTTGCAAAATGTATCCTTGAAAGAACGTCCAATCCATATTGTTTTTGAGGATTGATTTCACTAGCACTGTCGATTTCTTCGTATGTATTTATATCAACTAGAGAAGCTACAACAGTTGTTGTTCCTATATCCAACGCTATTGCGTAAATTTTATCTTTTGTATTGTTTTGTTCTAATCCAATTAATTCTTCATCTGAATATACTGCTGTAAATTCATCTGCTTGGAAAATTTCAGGAAGTTTTTTTAATATATCGTAATCAAACTTAAACTTTAAATTATCTAGTTTAGACTTGCTTAATACTAAAGAATTTTCTTTTGAACTTTCAGAGTTTTCTTTTGAAGTTTCAGAGTTTTCTTTTGAACTTTGAGATTTTAAATTACATTCAATTTCTTCTATCAATATATCCTCGTAAGAAAACATTCTTTCTAAAGTTGGTCTTTTAGTTGTAAATACTTTTTTTGATAATACTGGTGATTTCTCAAATGTAGGGATATATCCTTCAGTAAGTATTTTGTGAGATTTATTTTGATTTTGTATGAGTTCTACTTCTACATCTCCTTTTGGAAATACAAGACAAGACAGTCTCACTCCATCATTTAATTCTTCATTTGATAAGAATCTTCTCTCTTCATCTGTGATGCTGTTTATATCACCTGAAATTATTTTTACCTTGCACTTTCCACAGATTCCATTTCCTCCACAAGGACTCTCCATTTCTATCTTATACTCTCTCAAAGAATCTAAAAGATTTTTACCCTCTGTCAACTGATACTTTTTATATAATTGCTGATTTTTTTCTTTTAATAATAAATAACTCATTTTTAATCCTTTCAAATTTCATAGTATATTTAAATTTCTTCTTATATTATTACTTTCATACTATCCAAATCGCTCTGTTAAAAAATCATTAGAAAAATTTTGTAATCATAATTCTTACAGAGATATTGATACTATCTGAACCTCACATGGCTAAAGTCGTAAGTATTCTTGCTTATTTAATAAAGGTTCTTCGTCAATTAGGTTGATATTCCTATATAATATTAATTCACAGAACCTAGCTTCATTGATATATAGCCATAAAAATAGCTGATGAATATTATTTTGAAGATTCGATTTGAGCTGGAGCTCCCACGAAGTGCGAGATCAGCGAACGAATCTGAAAACAATTTCATCAGCTCCTTTTTATAATAGCTCATACTATAAATTCAATATGAAATATTAATTTAATGATGTTTTTTACAGCATCATTTTTATTAAATTATAGCATTAAATAATTCAGAAATTATTATGAAATATTTAAATTGCCTATTATCCATTGAAAACTCTAACTTTGCAAGACTTATCGCGTTAATATGCACTTTTAAATCTTACCAAAATAAATTATAGAAATCTTTCTAAAACATAATTCTGCTAATCCTTAAAAATTCGCTTTGATAACGTTGCTTTTTTGTTCTTCTTTTGTGCAATCTACAATTGTTTTTATATGACTAAATTTGCTTCTTACACCTATTCCGCAAGCAGGTGATAATATATCCACTTCTCTCAAACAATTGTTTGCAATTTTTCTTATATTATCTTCGTCGCTATATTCAAGAGCATATGTGCTTACATTCCCCATGATTACTTTATTTTTGACATTTTCACAAACTTGTCTTGCGTTCGTTATTGAGTCAAAACTTACTGCATCACTGTGTAAGTCGTTCAACTCAGCATAAATTGATTTTAATTTTCCACATATATGAATTATTGTTCCACCTTCAGCGTAATTTTTAAGTTCATCTATTATTTTATTTAAATAAGGAACTGCAAATTCACTAAAAGTGGCTGCACCTAATATTTCTCCTGTTCCACTTGGATCAGATATAGTAAGAATATCAGCACCTGCTTCAAGTTGTGCTTTTCCAAAGTTTATAAGGTTTCTTGTAATAAATTCCATATATTCGTGTGATTCTTGTTTTTTCTTTCTAAGCTCTTTGTAATATGTTACTGGTTCCATAAGTGATGATGCAAGACTTACAGGACCTGTTAGATTTGCAATTATAGGTACATCCATATTTTTTTCTTTCAAAATCTCAATAGCATCAATAACTACTTTTGCTCTTCCTTTTGTAACATCTATATCTGATAACTTCTTGTATTCTGTGACTGAATTTATAGGATATTTGACTACTCTAGGTTCTGTTACCTTTGTACCCATAAAAACGCCTGCTCCCATTGATTCTGCTTCCACAGTCATACAAAATGGCACACCAAAGTTTTCAAATCCACCATTTTCATACATTCCAATATTCAGCTCTGCCATCATCTTAGCATCGCTGTGAGCTTCTGGCCAAAATATTCCTTTCATATCCATCACATCTTCAACCATCATATTCATCATACCACCCGGACAAATACAAGGTTTTCTGTCTACAGTTTCTTTCTTCAATGATTTATATAATCTCTCTTTTGGAGTCATATCAGAACTCATTTTCTATTTCTCCTAACCGATGTTAATTTATTCTATCTATTCTTATTCATAATCTTATACAGCTGCTTTTTCTTTTCTATCTCTTATCATATCTTTAGCTACTTTTGCTGCTTTTGCTGCTTCTGGAACATACACATCTGCTCCTATTTGTTCAGCAAAACTTTGAGAGATTGGACCTCCACCTACCATTACAAGAGTATCCTCATCCATGCCTTCTGCTTTAAGCATATTGATTACTTTACCCATATTTTCCATAGTAGTAGTCATAAGTGTTGACATACCTATCAAATCAGCATTTACTTCTTTAGCTTTAGAGATGAAATTTTCGCAAGGAACATCTCTTCCCAAATCGTATACTTCGAATCCTGAAGTTTCAAGCATTATTTTAAATATATTTTTTCCGATATCGTGAGTATCTCCTTCAACAACACCTACTACTGCCTTGTAACTTTCTCCTGATTCAACTTTTTTAATATGAGGTTTCAAAACTCCGATTCCTTCGTACATTGTATCAGAACATATCAACAATTCTGGTATGAAGTATTCTTCGTCTTCATAAAGTTGACCTACTATTTCCATTCCATTCGTAAGTCCTTCTGATATACCTTCATAAGCATCAAATCCATTATCTACATATTCCTGTGCAACTCCTGTTACTTCATCTTCCTCCATCTCAACTACACAATCTGATAATTTCTTTAATAAATCTTTCTTTAAATCTGACATCCTCTTATCCTCCCATTTTTATTTTATTATTATCTAAAATCATTTATATTTACTTTATAAGAACCAAATATTCTAGCTGCATCCATCATAGCTATGATGTTATCAGGATTTGAACCAATAGGAACATCACAACCTGTACTTAAAATATATCCTTTTGGATTGTCATGACCTTTGATAATACATTGTTTAGCTTCTTCGTATACATCTTCTACAGTTCCTCTTAGAATTGTATTTACTGGATCTACATTTCCTATAATTCTTACTTTATCTCCGTGTAATTCCTTAAGTTCTTGAATATCTTCTGCGTTGTCAAGGCTAAGACTTTTGATTCCTACATCTACCATTCCGTCCCAGATTTTTTTTGTTTTTCCACAGATGTGAAGAGTAGCTCCTCCTCCAGTTCTTTCAATAATTCTATCCATACATTTTTTTAAATAAGGTTTTGCAAATTCATTGAAATTTTTTGAACTTATCAAAGTTCCTGATGCAATTGGTTCAGCGATTCCAGGTGCTATACCCATATCAAGGCACGCATCAATATAGTTTATAACACTTTGAGTTGAAATCTCCAATAATTGATGAACTTCTTCTTTATTTTTACTCAAATCCCTTAAAAATTGATCTGTACCTCTAAGGAACGCTGCTACAGTGAATGGACCTCCAACAGAACTTCCAACATCTACTTTATCGCTTAATTTATCTAAAGTAATCTTTAATCCTTCAAGAAATAAATGTATTCTTCCGTCCTTATTTACATCTATTGGTCTAAGTTTTGGAAGTTCACTATAATCAGCTATAGCTGGCTTGTTTATAAATGGTGTATTGTTTAAAGGGAAAACAACTTCACTTCCCATAGCTTCTGGTATACCTTGAAGACCTGGACCAAATGATATACTATCTGGTCTAAAAGTTTCGAAACTTTTCACAGCTACATCAACCAGCACATTTGCATCATGATTATAATCATAAATTGTATGTCCAAAAATAGACGAAACACTTTCCCCTAAAAATGGAGAACATGGAACTCTATCTATCTCTTTTCCTTGGACAAATGCCGTCATTCTCTCTATTGGTGTCATCTCATCTTTATGAATAACATATTTCATAAAAAATTTTCCTCCTTAATTTCCCTCAGTACTAATCTAATTTTTATCTATAATTAATCTTACAAGACTTTATTAAGTTTTGTAAATACTTATATCTATATAATTTTTTTATACTTAAGTGTTATTTTATAGTACTTTTCTATCCAAAATATATATTTTTTAGACTATATTTTTATTTAAATCAAGTATTGTCAATAGTTTTCTGATAAAATACTACAATTTTATTTTCTAATTTAAACAGTTATAATTAAGATTTTATGGATTATATTACTATTTTTTTAAAATTAATTTCTTGACATTATTTTTCATGGAAATTATACTTAAACTTGTGTTTTTTAAATAGAAAAAATTTTAGGAGGTCAAAATGAGTAATTTAAATGAAAAGAAAGGGAATGGTATCGCTTTACTACCGTTTCTAATTTTTATCTTTGCATATCTATGCACAGGAATCGTACTTCAAGCTAAAGGCGTTGAAATGGCATTTTATCAATTTCCAGCTCCAGTAGCTGCTTTATTAGGAATAATATTTGCTTTTATATGTACTAAAGGAACTTTGGATCAAAAATTTGATATATTCATCAAAGGATGTGGTGATGACAATATCATCACGATGTGTATAATCTATCTATTAGCTGGAGCTTTCTCAACAGTTTCAAGCACAATGGGTGGTGTTGAATCTACAGTTAATCTTGGACTTACACTTATACCTCCAAACTTTATTATTGTTGGTATATTTGTAATAGCTGCTTTTATCGCTATAGCTACAGGTACTTCTGTTGGTACAGTTGTAGCCGTTGCTCCTATAGCTGTACAATTAGTTGACAAAGCTGGTCTTAATTTACCATTAGCACTTGGTGCTTTAGTTGGTGGTTCAATGTTCGGAGATAATCTATCTGTAATTTCAGATACTACAATCGCAGCCACTAGAACTCAAGGTGTCAATATGAAAGATAAATTTAGAGCAAACATGGGATTTGCAATTCCTGCTGCTATTGTTACTATGATTTTATTGTTTATATTTGGAAAGCCTGTACACACTCCAGAAATTCAACAATATTCTTTTAACCTTATAAAAATTCTTCCTTATGCATTCGTGCTAATCGCTGCAATATCAGGAATGAATGTTCTTGTTGTGCTTGCTGGTGGTATAGTATTATCAGGTGCTATTGGAATATGTTTTGGAAGTTTTAATTTGCTTTCTTTATCTCAAGAAGTCTACAAAGGATTCACAGGTATGACTGAGATATTTTTATTATCAATGTTGACAGGTGGACTAGCTAATATGGTATCAAATGCAGGTGGACTTGATTGGCTATTATTCAAAATCAAGAAAATGATCAAAGGAAAAAAATCTGCTCAAGTTGGTATCAGTACACTTGTTGCCTTGACTGATGTAGCTACAGCAAACAACACTGTATCTATCATTGTAAATAGCCAATTGGCAAAAGATATTTCAAAAGAATACGAAGTAGATCCTAGAAAAACTGCTTCACTACTTGATACTTTTGCTTGTATTATGCAAGGACTAATTCCTTTTGGTGCACAGTTGCTAATAGCTGCAAGTAACACAAATGGAAAAGTAAGTCCTGCAGAAATCACACCTTTTGTTTGGTATTGCGTAGTACTTGCTATATTTGCAGTAATATCAATATTTACACCACTTGGAAATGGATATTTGAAAAAACATCCATGGAATTTTGAAAATGAAACAAATGAAACAAATGAAGTAAATGTAACAACTGTAACTGAACAATAAAATTCTATTTTTAGAGAATATCCTAAAATACAAAAAAATAAGCTGATGAAATTATTTTTAGATTCGTTCATTACTTTCACATTTCGTGTGAAAGCAAACCTAAAATCGAATCTTGAAAACAAAATTCATCAGCTTTTTCTATATTTATCAGCTTTTCTATATATTTATCATCTTTTTTATATTTATCAGCTTTTTCTATATAAAAGTAATGCTTACATTCTACTATATTTTATAACTAAGCCATCACAAGTGAAGTCGATGGTTCTTAAGTACTATCCAAACTTCTTTTAGCTTAAGTACTGTCCAAGCTTCTTTTGGATATCCTATAATTTATAAAATTACATTTTTTCTGGTTCTGGATATTCTACTCCAAATGTTTCTACTGTTACGTTTTGCATAACTTGATCTTCTTTTGGTCTATCTCCTCTACCTGTTTTTACGTTAGCTATTTCGTCAACTACATCTAGTCCTGATATTACCTTTCCAAATGATGCATATTGTCCATCTAAATGAGGAGAATTTTGATGCATTATAAAGAATTGTGAACCTGCTGAATTTGGCATCATTGATCTAGCCATTGAGATAACTCCTCTTTCGTGTTTTAAATTATTAGTGAATCCATTTCCACTAAACTCTCCTTTGATACTATAACCTGGATTTCCCATTCCAGTTCCATTTGGACAACCACCTTGAATCATAAATCCATTTATTACTCTGTGGAATATCAATCCATTGTAGTACCCTGATTTTACAAGTGAAACAAAATTGTTTACTGTGTTTGGAGCTATATGTGGATATAATTCTATTTCTATTTTACTTCCATTTTTCATTTCTATTGTTACTATTGGATTTTTATTTTCCATAACTGTACCATCCTTTTTATTTTAAAATTTCAGCTACTTTTTTACTGCCTATTTCATATCCTTTTTCAAAATTCACTTTACAAAATTCTTCTTCAAATCTCATTGTGTCTTTTGCTTCGAAAGGAATTTCTGGACCTATGGCGATGATTTTATTTTCATCGTAAATATTCTTTATGTTTTCTTGGACAACATAATTATGTCGCATAGTAATTAAGATGATTTTATCTACTTCGTCTTCAATAAGAGGTTGTATAAGGCTATTGTTCAATATTCCACCGTCTAGTTTTCCTCCTTCATAGATTCCATCAACAACATCATCTATAAAATCTTTTCTAAAATCACCACTTTGTCTTTTAGAATATGGTAAATTAGAACTATATTTTACATTTTCTAGACATTCTTCTTCTGAAAGATTTTTTAAATTTACAATTATTTCAGACACATCCTTATTTTTTACTTGTACATAATTTACATAAAAATTTTCGCTGACTTTTTTATTTTCATCGTACATATTTTTAAGTCTGTCAAGTAATATAGAATTGTCGACTGTATTATTAATTATTTGTATTTTTTCTTTTTCACCAGACATATTCTTCCACATATTTTCTAGCTTACAAGCATTGCCTGTAAATACTGCATATCCATTGGCAGCACCTATAGAAGTACCTGAAATTGAATAGAATTTATTTATGCCTTTATCATAAAGTGCTTTGATAACACCTGCTTGAAATGCACCTTTAGCACCTCCACCTTCTAAACATAAACCAAGTTTCAAAAAATCACCTTCTTCATATAACATACTTTCAGTGTAAAATATTTTTATTTTGTTAGTTAATTCTTATAAATATTTTTACTTTATTAGTTAATTCTTATAAATATTTTTTTAAATGCTTTTTTATTTTTGATTATTTTATATTTCAAAAAATGCTACAAATGTTTTGTATGTGTCGATGTAATCGCTCACTGCTCCCAATTCTCTAACTGAGTGCATAGCAAGTATAGGACAACCAATATCTACACTATTAATGTCTATGTGAGATGCTGATTTAGGACCTATTGTACTTCCACCTTTTTCATCAGATCTATTCACAAATGATTGATAACTTACTCCAGCTTTTTCACAAATGCTTTTGTATATTCCTATAGATACAGAATCACTTGTATATGCTTGATTTGCACTTTCTTTTATAGCAGGTCCTTTACCCATTACAGGTCTTGTAGTTGGATCGCATTTTCCAGGTCTATTTGGATGAGCAGCATGTGCCAAATCTGCTGAAATCACAAATGAAGAATATATTGCATTCAAAAATTCTTCTCTTGTTTTTCCAAGTGATAATGATATTTTTTCCATAATATTCAATAACATATTTGAATCTGCACCTTGTTTTGTTTGACTTCCAACTTCTTCATTGTCGAATACAGAGGCTATATTTACACCTGACTTAGCATCAGCATTGATAATACCTCTAAGACTTGCATATGCCATTGAAAGATTATCTTGTCTTCCAACTGAAAGGAACTCATCATTTTCACCAACTAAAGACGCCTTTTGAACATCATATAAGAACAAATCAAAATCAAGTATTTCATCTTGATTTACATTTAATTCTTTTGCTATTTTCTTAATAAGGTAGTTTTCTTTTTCTAAATTTTCGCCTAGAAGTCCAACTAAAGGATACATATCTTCTTGTACATTTATTTTTGTACCTTCATTTACTGCTCTGTTCATGTGTATAGCTAAATTTGGAATAATACACATTGGCTTTTTAAAATCTACAAGTTTTTCTACAGGATGTAATATATTTTCACCCTTAAGTGTCACCCTACCTGCAATTGATAGAGGTCTATCGTACCATGTGCTATAGATTGCTCCTCCATACGCTTCGATGTTTAGTTTTAAATATGAATCTTTTTCTGCTGATACTTCTGCATTTGGTTTGATTCTAAATGTTGGTGCATCTGAATGAGAACCAACTATTCTGAATCCTTCTTCTTCAATATTTTTTGAATTGATTGTAAACGCTACTATAGAAGAAAGGTTTTTTACTACATAGTATTTTCCTTCTGAATCATCTAGTGATTTTAAATTCCATGGTTTGTTTAATTCTAGTTCAATGAAACCATTTTCATTCAAAATTTTCTTAGACTCCTCTGTTGCTTGAAAAGCTGTCACACCTGAATCAATAAAATTCATTAAATCTTTTGTAAAATCTGTTTTAATCATAATTTCTCTCCCATAATTTTTTTACATATATTTTTTTAATATTTATAAATTAAGAATATATAATATATGTTCATTATTTTTTACATATATAATATACCTCAATGTTCAATTTTAAACAACTACTTATCAAATTATTTTTTAGATCTATTTATCAACTACTTGTCAAATTATTTTTTAAATCTATTTATTTTCTCAAAATCTACTTGGCTTTTTTCTTTTAAAGTACATCAAGTGTTGTATACTCTCTATTTATTTTTTTTACACCTTTATCTGCAAAAGCTATCGTCAATTCTTGTCCAGAAATCGCAACTACAGTTCCTTGTCCAAATTTTTTATGATAAACTTTTCCACCTAATTTTATTTCTTTTATTTCGCCACTAGCATTATCTTTATTTGAAGTAGTTGTGTCCTTTTCTGAAATATGTGCATTTACTTTTTTTGCTAAATCTTGTTTGTTCATATTTTGCATATATTTCTTTGTGTAATTATCAATCAAACTGTAACTACTACTGTTTTTACTTCTAGAATAACTTTGATGAGCTAGATTGTCTTCTTTTTCTGTACAATCCTCTGGAAGTTCTTCAATAAATCTTGAAGGTATCGAAACATTTGTTTTTCCATAAAGAGTCCTTCTACTTGTAAGAGTCATATAAAGCTCTTCCTTTGCTCTTGTAATTCCAACGTAACAAAGTCTTCTTTCTTCTTCAATATCTTCATCTTTAAGAGATCTTATCGCCCTTGAAATTGGAAAAATTCCTTCTTCCATTCCTGTAAGAAATACAACTGGAAACTCCAAACCTTTAGAAGTGTGTATAGTCATAAGAGAAACTCTGTCTAAATCTTCTTCTTCACTATTGCTTTTTTCTGATGAAAGAGCTAGCTTTGCTAGGAAATTTTCAAGATTTTTTTCTTCATAATTTTCATCTTCTAATTCAAATTCGAGTGCAATCGAAATAAATTCCATCACATTGTCGATTCTATCTTGAAATTCAAGACTTTCTCCCATATGTTTTTCTTCTTTTTTCTTTCTTTCTTTTTCTAATTCATCCATATATCCAGTAATATCTAGAATTTTTTCAACAAGTTTGCTTACAGAATAAGTTTCTTTTATAGTTCTAAGAATACCTATTGTATCTACAAACTCTAAAATATTTTTCTTAGCTTTTGCATTTATCTCAGAGTTAGATTCAATATCTAGTATTGTTTTATATAAGCTTTCTTGTTTCAATGTAGCTCTATCTTCGATTTTTTCTATGCTTCTAAGGCCTATTCCACGTCTAGGAACATTTATTATTCTCTTCAAGGAAATATCATCTTGAGGATTTTGAATCACTCTTAAATACGCTAAAATATCCTTAATTTCTTTTCTTTCATAAAATTTAGTTCCTCCAAAAATATTATATGGAACTCCAATTCTATTGAATGAATCCTCTATTGATCTAGCCTGAGCATTTGCTCTGTACAATACTGCAAAATCTTTGTACGGTCTGTTTTCTTGACGATGTAAACGTATTATTTCATTTGCAATATAAGTGGATTCTGTTATTTCAGTTTCTGTCCTACTTATTTTGACAGCTTTTCCTTCTGTTTTTTCACTCCAAAGATTTTTCCTTTTTCTCTCAATATTATTTGAAATCAATTTATTTGCAGCATCTAATATAACTTGTGTTGACCTATAGTTTTGTTCAAGTTTGACAACAAAAACATCTTCATAATCTCTCTCAAAACTCAAGATGTTTCTAATATCTGCACCTCTCCAACCATAGATACTTTGGTCGTCATCACCAACTACACAAATATTTTTGTGACCCATTGCTAAAAGTTTTATCAATTCGTATTGTGCTCTACTTGTATCTTGATATTCATCTACCATTATATATTTAAATTTATTTCTGTAGTAATTCAAAACATCCTCATTGCTTTTGAATAATTCTACTGTTTTTGTTATCAAATCATCAAAATCAAGTGCACTGTTTCTCTTTAGTCTATCTTGATATAGAGTGTATACATCTGCTATCTTCGATTCTCTTACATCCATTCCATACTTTTTCTTAAATTCTGCAGGACTTATCAATTTATCTTTCGCTCCTGAAATTATATGCAACATAGTTTTTGGATCGAATATTTTTTCGTTGTAATCTAACTCTTTTAAGCAATCTTTTACAAGAGTAAGTTGGTCTGCAGCATCGTAAATAACAAAACTTCTATTGTATCCAATTTTATTGATGTCTTTTCTTAATATTCTTACACAGCAAGAATGAAATGTACTTATCCACATTTCATTGGTGTCTGAATCAATGTTTTGCTCGACTCTCTCTCTCATTTCCTTAGCTGCTTTGTTTGTAAATGTGATTGCAAGAATATTTGTAGGCGAAACCCCTATGTCCTCTATTAAATATGCTATCCTGCTTGTCAGCACTTTTGTTTTTCCTGAGCCAGCTCCCGCTAAAATTAAAACTGGTCCATTTATACATTCTACAGCTAATCTCTGTTGAGTATTCAACGTTGTTAAATCCATATTTCCTCCTAAGTTTTGTGCTTTTCAATGAATTTTTTTGTACTTTCTATCAAGTACTTGTATTTTTGAACTCTTATATAATAAATTTTAGAAATTTTATTTATTGTTATAATTATTTTTTATTGTTATAATTAAAAACTTATACTTCTAGACAATATAAACGTTTGTCTAAACTTCTTGTCAATATTTTTAAAAATATGTGTCTGTATAATTAAAAACTTACACTTCTCGACAATATAAACGTTTGTGTAAACTTCTTGTCAATATTTTTTAAAATATGTGTCTGTATAATTAAAATAAAAATTTACACAAAAATATTTATACTGTCTACTTCTCTATTATACTCTATAATTGAGATTGGTTCTTTGTTTTTGATTATGATTATAAAATTTGTTTTTACTTATGATTATAAAAAATTCATACATATATATTTTAATCTATATAAGTAAATACTTCAAA